>JAIOJO010000296.1 GCA_019911985.1 Sulfuricellaceae bacterium
AACTCCCTCGCGCCTAGCCTGGTCGGCAATGTCATGGGCCGTACCGTTTTTCATAATGAGCCGGCTCATCTCGTCGGTAATCGGCATGACTTGGTAGATGCCGACACGCCCTTTATAGCCGGTGCCTTTGCATAATTCACAGCCGACATGTCCCTGCGGCTGCCAGCTTCCATCCAAGTCGGCTTCCTTGAATCCGGCGCGCAACAACGCCTCCTTGGGGATGTCTATGGGTTGTTTGCATTTACATAGGCGCCGCGCCAAGCGTTGGGCCGTAATCAGGATGACCGCCGAAGCGATATTGAAGGGCGCGACTCCCATGTTCATCAGGCGTGTGAGTGTACCGGGCGCATCGTTGGTATGCAAAGTGGATAATACCATGTGGCCGGTCTGCGCCGCCTTGATGGCGATGTCGGCTGTTTCCAGGTCGCGGATCTCGCCCACCATGATGATATCCGGGTCTTGGCGTAGAAAAGATTTCAAGGCGGCCGAAAAAGTCAGGCCGGCCTTGTCGTTGACGTTGACCTGGTTGACGCCGGGCAGGTTGATTTCCGCCGGGTCTTCTGCTGTGGAGATGTTGATGCCCGGTTCGTTCAAAATGTTCAGGCAGGTATACAGCGAGACGGTTTTACCGCTACCCGTGGGGCCGGTGACCAGCACCATGCCGTAGGGGCGCTGGATGGCCTTGAGCAGCAACTCCTTCTGCTCGGGATCGTAACCCAGCGCGTCGATACCTAGCGTGGCGCTGGAAGGGTCGAGAATCCGCATCACGATTTTTTCGCCGAATAGTGTGGGCAGCGTGCTGACGCGGAAATCGATGGCGCGGCTTTTCGATAGCACCAGCTTCATGCGTCCGTCTTGGGGCACTCGCTTCTCGGCGATGTCGAGTTTGGAAATGACTTTGATGCGGGAAGCGATTTTGTCCTTGATCGCCAGCGGCGGTTGGGCGACTTCATACAAAATTCCATCGACACGGTAACGGATGCGATAGAGCTTTTCATACGGCTCGAAATGGATGTCGGAAGCGCCTGCATTGATCGCGTCGAGGAGAATTTTTTGGATGAATTTGACGACTGGAGCGTCGTCCACTTCGGCAGACGCCTCGATTTCTTTCTGCTTGGCTAACGAGTCTTCATCGGTGATTTCCAGATCGAATTCCTCGCCGCCGAGGTTTTGCATACTAGTGTCGCTGGCTTCGATAATGCGGGCGATGATTTTATTGAGTTTGTCGTCTTCTACCACCACCGGTTCGATCGATAGGCTGGTTTGGAATTTGACGGTATCCAGGGCATGCAGGTTGGTGGGGTCGGAGGTGCCGATGAAAAGACGATTGCCGCGCTTAAATAGCGCCAGCAGCCGTTGGGTTTGCATCAACTTCAGGTCGAGGACGCTGACCGGCATGTTTTCCAGATCGATGGCGTCGAGATTGAGTTGCGGGTAGCCGAATTGCTCGGAAGCGAATTCAGCGATAGCTCGTGGGCTGAGCTTGTTGCTTTGTACCAGTTGGCTGACGAAACCAATTTTGGATTTATTGGCCTGGGCTTGAAACGCTTCAGCTTCCTCTGTCGTAAGGAGTCCCTGCTGCACCATGGAATAGGCTAGCCCGCTGAGGTTGCCGGTGGTTACGGCCATGTGATATCCGTGATGATCTTGCCTATTGAGATGGCTTCAAATAATGCCCGTTACGCCTTCTCTTGTAAAGGAAAAGGGCGGCTGGGGACGGGGCTAGTCTTGACTTGCCGCGTTTTCCGTTTCCACGGGGAAAATACGCACGGCCCTGACGGCGCGGTCTTGGGTTTGTAAGATTTCTAAGGTATAGCCTGCAATGCGCAAGCTGGTGCCGCTTTCCGGAATGTCTTCAAGGTGCTCCAGAATCAAGCCGTTGAGGGTTTTCGGGCCGTCCAAGGGGAAGTTCAGTTTCAGCTTGCGGTTTAGGCTGCGCAGTAGCATCGATCCGTCAACGACCCAGCTGCCGTCCAGTTGCAGCGAGAATCCTCCCGCCTGGGTAGGGGCGTGGGTTGTAAACTCGCCGACGACTTCTTCCAATATGTCTTCGAGGCTGACCAAGCCTTGCAGTTCGCCGTATTCATCGACAACCAGGCCCATTCGGCGCTGGTTTTCCTGAAAGTACTGCAGTTGGGAAAACAGCGGGGTGCCGCTGGGGATGAAATAGGGTTCGCGGATGATGCGGCGTAATTCTTCGCTGCCGAATTCTCCGACCTGGGTGAGGTGCAAAACCTTGCGGACGTGGATAAAGCCGACGATATTTTCCATCTGGTTTTCATACACCAACAGGCGGGTATGGTAGCAAGTGGAGAGTTGGTGCCGCAGTTCGGCTATGGGCTGCGCCAGATCGATGGCTTCGATTTGGTTGCGCGGGGTCATCACGTCGTCTACCGTGCTTTTTTCCAGCTCGAATAAATTGAGCAGCATGGTTTGGTGTTTTTGCGGGATGAATGCGCCCGCCTCGAGCATTAGGGTGCGCAACTCTTCCACGCTGAGGCGAGTGTTCTCGGTGCCGGGCTTGGGTTGCAGGCGTAGCATCCAGAGCAAGCCGTTGACGAACAGGTTGACGAACCAGACGACTGGATGAAATAGTTTCAGCAGAGGGGTGAGAAAATAACTAGCGAAGAAGGCAATCCGTTCGGGGTAGGTGGCGCCGAGAACCTTGGGGGTGACTTCGCTGATGACCAGAATGCTGAAGGTAATGCCCATGGTGGCGATAGGCAGCGCCCATTCGTTGGCGCCCATCAAGCGGACGGTGATGACGGTGCCTAGCGTCGCGGCGGCGGTGTTGAGCAGGTTATTGCCGAGCAGGATGACGCCCAGCAGTTTGTTGGTTTTTTCCAGCAGATGCAGGGTCAGGCGAGCGCCCCGGTGGCCCTCTTTGACTTGATGTTTCAACCGGTAACGGTTGATCGACATCATGCTGGTTTCGGCAGAGGAGAAGAAGGCGGAGAGTAAAAGCAGGACGACGAAGAGGCCGATTAAGGCGTTTAACGGGATGTTTTCCAAGAAAAAAGCCCCTGAGGCAATGTAGATGGCGCAATTGTTGGATTCGGCTATCCCTTTGTCAAGGAAAGGTGTCGGGATTAGACGCGGTGAAGAATGACTTCCAGTACGAATTTGCTGCCGATGTAAGCGAGCAATAGCATGGCAAACCCGATCAGGGTCCAGCGGATAGCGATGCGCCCGCGCCATCCATACCAGTGGCGCCCGATAAGCAAGGACGCGAAAATCGCCCAAGACAGGGTGGCGAAAACGGTTTTGTGGTTGAGTTGCAAGG
>JAIOJO010000297.1 GCA_019911985.1 Sulfuricellaceae bacterium
GACCGCTCCCCAAACAAGCGCCATTACCGAGAATTTTCGAACAATATCGTAATTATATTGTTCGGAGATTGCAGTGCCTACCGCTGCCATAACTTCCTCCTTGTTTTAAGCAATTACATTTCCAATCTGCTAAGCCCGCGCATCGCACAGGCCGCAACTCATGCCAGCACTAATATGTGGCATATTGCCACAGGTTCGCTACAACAAGTTCAACCAAATGAACAAAGGCTGACGCACGTCAACCTTTTCAAGTTTTCAAGCCAGCGCAGGCATTGCCAAAGGCTGCGCCGGGAACTTCCTTGGATTTTACGGCGCTCTCATCGCCAGCCAACACCATGAGGCGGTCTGGATTGAGTAATTGCACGTGCCGCCGGGTTAGAACGATCAAGCCCTCCTCCTCGAAGCGGGCCAGCACTCGGCATACCGTCTCTTCGGCCATACCTAGATAGCTGCCGATATCGCTACGGGACATGCTGAGATTAAACTCCAGGGGAGAATAACTGCGCTTCAGCAGCCTCCGCGACAGGCTGAGCAAGAAGGTAGCCAGGCGCTCTTCTGCATTTTTCTTACCCAGCAGCAGCAGCAACTCTTGGTTGTCGAGAATTTCCTGGCTGAGTATTTTGACCATCTGCTGACGGATGGAAGGATTTTCGTTGCCGTAAGCCTCCAACACATCGACCGGAACTTCGCACACCATAGTGGTCTCCATCACCTGCGCTTCGCTAGCATAATGATGGGTGGCGAAGGCCCCCAGACCCAGCACATCGCCGCTAATATGGAAGCTGGTAATCTGTACCCGGCCGTCGTTGGTTCGGACGCAAGTTTTGATAGAGCCACTACGGATCGCATAAATAGCGCGCAAGGGGTCGCCTATCCGGTACAGAAATTCACCTCGCTTGAGCAAGCGGCGGTTTTTAACAATCGACTCCTGCAAGCGCGGATCGACATCCGGACCATTGGCTTCGCGGCATAAAGCATAAATCCCACAGACCGAGCAGGAAATTGAACATATTTCGCTCGTTGGCGTAGCAACATCCATCAAGCCAATCGGCATTTTTCGTACCATTGCCGTCATAGCCTTTCCCCCAACAGCAACTTTAGATTAAGTTCGATCATAGACACGCCGGCGTCGCAGTGAATCCGCGCGCGCACCCGCCCAACGGGTGTCGAGGCCATAAAGGCTTGCGCCGCCTTCAATCCACGCCCTTGGATGCCAATCCCGCCCACTCGATTCAGCAGTTCCCATATTAATCTTGCTGGCTGAGCAAACGCCAGACATCTGTCGTATGGTGAAAGGCAGGCGGGGGATAAGGTCATGGGCTAGGGTTTGTGAGTTATTAAGCCACAAATTATATATCCCAATGGGCCTTGCTTCCGTATTAAATTGCGCAAGCCATCCTATTTCCTCAACGTCAAATTGGCATTAAATACTTCTTAATCTTGTGCGCGCGTCGCGCAGCATGATGATTCACTGGACGAATACGTGAGAATCCGAGGCGCGCAAGGGCCGTACTCATAACACGCTAAAGGGGTAGCGGCAAGCGATCCGCCGCTTTCCCTGCCGAACCGCCCCTTTGACTTAAGGAGCCTCTGAATTAAGTTAAAACACCATTCCATTTGAATGATAGGAAAAAACGCTTATCGGCCAACTTACTTAAACTCACCTAACAACCTGTTTTATAAAACATATCGTTCGGCGTCCAACACCTTTTGATCAAGAAACCCAGCCACAAAATCCGGCGCCGCTTGTTCAGCGTGGGGAACGGCGCCAAGCATCGGCGCCGCAAGGCGCTCATCCAAAGCGCGTAGATTTTCGTCGTAGGCCGCCATCACCGGATCAATACCGTTTGCCACCCAAGCCGCCAAGCGCAAGCCTTTTTGGCGAATGGCCCATGCGCTGAGCAAGGCATGATTGATGCAACCCAAGCGCATCCCGACCACCAGAATCACCGGCAATCCCAGCAAAACGGCAAGGTCGGCTGTATCCTGGCTGGAATTAAGCGGAACCATAAAACCGCCCACACCTTCCACCACAAGCACATCGGACATCGCCAGCAAAGCCCGGCAATTCGACGCGATGCGGCCAAGGTCGATTTCGACGCCTTCCCGTTCCGCTGCAATATGAGGGGCGATCGGCGGCAACAACGCATAAGGATTGATTAAATCCTGCGGCGCCTGCACATTGCTCGAAGCTCGCAGGCAATCGGCATCTTCGCAGCGCACGCCCTGCGGCGTCGCCAAGCACCCCGCCGCCACCGGCTTCATCCCGACCACCTTCTTTCCCTGCCGCGCAAAGGCGTAAAGCAAGGCGCTGCTTATCAATGTTTTCCCCACGCCGGTATCGGTTCCGGCAACAAAAAAGCCTTGGCTCATGGCCGCCCGCTCCATTGAATTACTTGCTCGCCCGCCGGATATTTGGCTGGTTTCGGCGTCCCTTTCCAGGCATGGCCGTAGATCACCTCGTAGGTCGCGGGCAGCCTACCCTCGTAGCGAAACGTTTCGTAAGCTTCGTGCAGGCGCCGCCATTCGGTCTTGCCCATCAGGCCGCGGCGGCGCCCGGCTGCGGCATTGTGGGCGCCGATCGCCTTCAAATCGCGCATCAAATCGATCATCGCATCGTAGGTCAAGGTCAAGGTTTCCATTTCCATCACCGGATTGACGAATCCGCTGCGCATCAGCGCATCGCCAATGTCGTGCATGTCGATGAAACGGCTAACGTGGGGATGACCGTCCAGTTGCGAAAAGACTTGGCGCAGTTCTTTAAGGGTGTCCGGGCCGAAGGTACTGAAGATCAGCAGACCGTCGGGGCGCAGCACCCGCCGCATATCGCCGAAAGCGGCATCGAGGCCGTTACTCCATTGCAAGGCCAGATTCGACCATATCAAATCAACGCTGCTTTCGATCAGGGGCAATTGTTCCATATCGGCGCACAAGTAGCGCGCACGTTTCGGGGCGGGCCAGGGCAACCAACGGCGCTTTTCCTGCAAGCGCTTACTCGCCGTATGAAGCATAGCTGCAGCCATGTCCAGCGCCACCAGCTCGGCTTGCGGATAGCGCTGCAACAATAACTCGCTGCCGTAACCGGTGCCGCAACCGGCATCCAGAATCACAGCCGGATCGAGCCTCATGCATTCCAAACGTTCGCCTAGACGGCGGCACACTTCGTGCTGCATCACCGCCGCCGCATCGTAGCCTTCGGCGGCGCGCTCGAAAGAACGGCGCACTTGACGCT
>JAIOJO010000298.1 GCA_019911985.1 Sulfuricellaceae bacterium
GGCATGGACGCCATGCGGGCTCGCTCGGACAATTCGGGATTTTTTCTTTTCATGGGTCGAAAACCCTCACGACAGGTGAGGGAGGGATGTTTGTGACCAATGATGAGTCTTTATACCGGAAGGTGCTTGCCCTAAGTAACCATGGACGGGTTCCAGGGGGTAAGCAATTCTTTCCGGAATATATTGGCTTCAAATACAAAATGTCCAATCTCCAGGCGGCTATCGGCTGTGCCCAGATGGAGCGCATCGAGGAACTTGTCAGTCGCAAGCGTGAAATTTTCCGCTATTATGCTGAGCGCATCCTGGCAATGCCGGGCCTGACGATGAACCCCGAAAAGCCGGGAACTGTAAATGGATACTGGATGCCGACCGTGGTGTTTGACGCGCAAACCGGTGTGACCCGCGAAAGTCTGCGGGCTGCTTTTGCAAACGAGAACATCGATGCGCGGGTGTTCTTTCATCCGCTGTCCGGTTTGCCGATGTTTGTGGCTCAGCCGCAGAATCGGTTGGCGCGGGATATTCCCCGTCGTGCAATCAATTTGCCGAGCTTCCACGACATAATGACGGAGGAGCAGGATCAGGTTGTGGATGTCATTCGGAATGTTTTAAATGATTGAAGGCCAGCGCTATGTGCTTTGGGGAAGCGCTGGCCATGCCAAGGTGCTGGCTAGTCTTATTGCCTTGCGTGGTGGGCGCGTGGTGGCGCTGTTCGACAACGACCCTCAGGCGAGCTCAATTTTAGCCGGGGTGCCCTTGTACATTGGCAAGGACGAATTTGCACGCTGGCGCCAAGGCGAGGCGGGCCTCTTCGATCTGTGCGGTCTGGCCGCAATTGGCGGTGCTCGCGGCCGTGGCCGTCTGGATGTCCACGAATGCTTTCGGGCGCACGGTGTGCGGATCGAGCCGATCATACACCCCCAAGCATCAGTCTGTGCCACCGCATTGCTCGGCGCGGGGACGCAGGTGTTGGCTCAAGCGGTTGTGGCGGCCGATGTACGCATTGGCGAAGCCTGCATCGTCAACCACTGCGCCTCCGTGGATCACGAGTGTGTGCTAGGCGATGGCGTGCATCTCGCCCCGGGGGCGACCCTGTGTGGCTGCGTGACGCTCGGTAACAATGTGATGATCGGTGCCGGGGCGGTGGTGTTGCCAAGAGTAATGATAGGGGAGAATACTTTGGTCGGTGCCGGTGCCATAGTGACGCGAGATCTCCCCGCGGGAGTTGTCGCCGCGGGCAATCCGGCGCGGATATTCAGAAGCATTTAATGCGATCGCAGGATCGCCAACTTTAGTGTAGGAATGCAGGGAGAAGCGGATGAGCATTTACCAACAGTTTAAGCGCGAATGTGCCGAGGAAATTATCATCCAGGGTTCAGATCGAGCACTTGCGCGCACGTCGCTTGAATGGATGGAGCAGGCCAACGCACGAAAGTACTCATACCACTTCGAATGGCTAGGTCGCCCAATCATCCAATATCCCCAAGACATTGTCGCCATGCAGGAGATAATCTGGGCGGTACAGCCTGACCTGATTATCGAGACAGGTATTGCGCACGGAGGGTCGCTGATTTTTTTTGCTTCCATGCTGGAACTGATCGGGGGCGATGGACATGTATTGGGTATTGATATTGATATTCGTAAGCACAACCGCGACGAGATAGAGAAGCACCGAATGTTCAAGCGCATCACCATGATAGAGGGCTCGTCAATTGCGCCGGAAATAGCTGCGTCTGTACGTGCATATGCCGCGAACAAGTTGCGCGTGCTGCTGATTCTCGATTCCAACCATACGCACGAACACGTGCTAGAGGAGCTGCGGCTATATTCCTCATTAGTCCGCCAAGGAAGCTAGATTGTTGTGCTTGATACTGTTATCGAGGATATGCTTGCAGATGCTTTCCCGGACCGGCCATGGGGCAAGGGAGACAACCCCAAGACTGCAGTGCGAGAATTCCTTAAGACAAACGATCGTTTCGCCATTGACAGCAGCATCGAGAATAAGCTCCTCATCACTGTCGCCCCCGGGGGTTATCTCAAGTGTGTAAAAGACTGAGTTTTATTTGAACATTTTTGAGTCGCTTCGCACCCATCTTTCAAAATTGCTTTCAATCCATGCTACGCGTCATACCCCGTCTTGACATTAAAGGCCCGAATCTGATCAAACCTATCAGCTTCGAGGGGTTGCGCGTTCTTGGTGCCCCGGAGGATTTTGCGCGTAAGTACTACGAGGGTGGGGCCGATGAATTGTTATTCATGGATACTGTGGCGTCCCTGTATCAAAGGGGGCAGTTTATCGACATTATTAACCGTGTCGCTTCAGAGGTATTTATTCCGATAATTGTCTGCGGTGGTGTCAGATCTTTGGACGATATGGAAGTGCTGCTTCGCAACGGTGCCGACAAGATCGGCATTAATACCGCAGCCATCAAAGACCCCTCCTTGATTACCCGGGGCGCGGAAGCATATGGCAAGCAATGCATGGTCGTTTCCATTGAGGCGAAGCGTGTGGGTGCCAGCATATGGGAATGCTATACTGACAATGGGCGCGAGAAAACCGGGTTGGATGTGGCGCAATGGGCGATGCAAGCCGAAAGCCGTGGAGCTGGGGAGATTCTGGTAACTTCGGTAGACAAGGATGGGACGCGCTCAGGTTTTGATGTGGAGCTGGTACGTTCGATTCGTGAGGCGGTATCCGTGCCGGTAATTGCTTCCGGTGGCGCAGGTAAGGTGGCCGATATAGTTCAACTTCTGACTGATGCGAACCCTAGCGCGGTGTGCGTGGGGAGCATGCTGCATTATGGGCTCGCTACCATGCAAACACTTAAGGCCTCACTGGCGCAGGAAGGCGTGCAAGTACGCATCGTTCCACAAGAGAAATAGCCGTGACCCACATCGCCATCATAGACTATCGTTGCGGCAACCTATTTAACTTGCTGAAGGCATTCAGATATCTCGGTGCGAGCCAATGCGAGATTGTTACCGATGCCAGCAGAATCCAACAGTTTGATAAACTGGTGCTGCCTGGCGTTGGTTCTTTCAAGAAAGGCATGGAGAATCTCATTCTGGCCGGTTTTGATCAGGCAATATACCGGCATGTGAGCGACGGCAAACCCATACTGGGAATTTGCGCCGGCCTGCAGTTGCTAATGAGTTCCAGCGAGGAGTTCGGCCATACCAAAGGTTTGGATCTGGTGCAGGGCCAAGTTGCCCATTTGAAACGGCTTGCCGGAGACGCGCGTGCCCTAGTACCGCACATCGGCTGGGCTGAAGTCATTCCCCAGGGTCGTGATCACATGGCCAACGTGGACATGCCCTCCAAGGTACGCCTGTTGGCGGGCACCGAACCGCATCCGCTGTGTTATTTTGCCCACTCCTATGGAGTCGCAACCGTTCCCGATGATGTGATTTATTGCAAGACGCCATTTTATGGGGGCGAATTTGTATCCGTCATCGAAAGGCGGAACGTGTTTGCCGTTCAGTTTCACCCTGAGTTAAGCGGTCGGGCCGGTCTAACAGTGTTGAACAATTTTCTCAAATTTAGTGAATGACGAGTGGAGCAAAGTATGGCAAATGACCTAAATCCCGGCAGCCCGTTGGAAGTAAAGTACGGCCTGCCTGCCAGGGTGGTGTTTTGTAAGAAATGCGTCATATCGAATCAGCGACCGACGACAACTTTAGAGTTCAAAAACAATCCGTCGCAAGCAAAACCCACCACCGCATTTAATGAAGAAGGTATTTGTGATGCATGTGTCTGGGCGGAAAAAAAAGAAAAAGAGATTGACTGGGCGGCACGTAACCACGAATTGGAGCAACTACTGGACCGCTTTCGCAGCAAGGATGGTTCGTACGATGTGGTTGTTCCTGGCAGCGGCGGCAAAGATTCAGCCTATGCGGCCCACCTGTTGAAAGAGCACTATGGCATGCACCCCCTTACGGTTACCTGGGCGCCACACATCTATACGGACATTGGTTGGAGGAATCTGCAGGCATTCATCCATTCGGGTTTCGACAATATCCTGGTTACGCCAAACGGGCGCGTACACCGGTTGCTTACCAAGCTGGCGTTTCTCAACCTGGGCCATCCTTTCCAGCCGTTCATCCTTGGCCAGCGCAACATCGGCCCCAAGATGGCGCTGCAACACAATGTCAAGCTGGTGTTTTATGGGGAGAATGTCGCGGAATATGGCAACAACTGGAGAGACAACCTGTCCCCGCTGATGAACGAAACCCTGTTTACAGGGATCGATATCAATAACGAAAATCTGTTTATTGGCGGTGTCACCATTAAGGAATTGCTTGGCGAGCATGGACTGGACAAAAATGATCTATTGCCGTATGCGTCTGTCGATCGTAATGCCTGCCGCAAGGCGGGCATCGAGATGCATTACATGAGTTATTACAAGAAGTGGATTCCGCAGGAAAACTATTATTACGCGGCCGAACATACTGGTTTCAAACCGAACGTGGAGCGTACTCAGGGAACATACTCCAAGTACAGCAGCATTGACGACAAGACTGACCCGTTCCATTATTTCATGACCCTGATCAAGTTTGGAATCGGCCGAACTACATACGATGCCGCACAGGAAATCCGCACCGGGCATATCACTCGGGAAGAAGGGGTGGCGTTGGTAAGAAGGTACGACGCAGAGTTTCCAGATAAATATTTCAAGGAGTTTCTTGAATATATCGACATAACCGAAGGGGAGTTTTGGAAGGCTGTGGATGGCTTTCGTTCTCCCCACCTCTGGAAGAAGGACGCAAACGGAGTTTGGGAACTGAGGCATCAGGTGGAGTAGTCACGATGTATTTTTCTTCGTCTTTTAACGAAAGATGGGTAACCAGGCAGGTAACCGACTGGCTTGGCGGATATCTCCGCAAGGTTCGGCAATCGGTTGCCCAAGATAGGCTATAGGCTGGATTTCATGGATAGTTACCCACAAGGGCAGATCAATGTTCCGCTCTTTTCAATTTGCCTGACGACTTTAAATGATCGAGATGATTTGCTTAGGCAGACTCTCGCTAGCATTTTAAGTCAGACATTTGAAGATTTTGAAGTGGTGATCGGGAATAATAACCCTGAGCGCCCTCTTTCATCCGGCATGTTGGGGATCGATGATGCGCGTATCCGAATCATCAACCATCCGCAGAATCTGGGGCAGCTTGGGAATTTGAGCCGCTTGCTTGAGCTGGGCCGGGGTAGGTATATCACTTTTATTGCCGATGACGACCTTTATGCGCCTGACTTTCTTGCGGCAATGCACGAAGGCCTAAAAAGATTTGATTTTCCGCCCTGCATATTCACTTCTTACCATTTACATTATGGTTCCTCGCAGCCTGTTCTGAGTAAGCAATTTTCAGGGCAAGCGACCCTCTATTCCGGAGCCGATTTCCTCAGAAGCTACCTGATGGAGCAAATCAAGGCCATTGGCAGCATGGGGATGTTCGAGATCGAATATCTGAAGAGGACGGAGGGAATCGAAGATGTCAGTGC
>JAIOJO010000299.1 GCA_019911985.1 Sulfuricellaceae bacterium
GTTTTAGGATCGCGCCAAATGCGGATTAGGGAGCCGGGACGCAGGCGCTTGTCGTCTGGCGCCGCATTGCCGATATAGCGCTGGGCAAATTTCAAGCCCTCGCTGGGCACAAGCACCACTTCGCCGCCGCGCGTATAAACCTGGAAGTGGCGCAGGTCGGCATTCAGCACCACGGCAGGAATCAATCCGTGAACGTCATCGATGTCCTGCAACGCATCATCGAGCGCCTCGTCTCTTTCCTGGGCGTTCTCCGGCAGGGCAATAAAACCCTCGGGGCCACGGTAACCATGGCGCAGATCATAATCGACGACGCCCTGCCACAGAGCCTGATCCGCGGCCTCCTGGTCGGCCTTGCGAAGCGTAGTGTAAACGGTAAAACCCTTAGTGTAGATCGCGTCCTGGTACTGCGCGAACAACATCTGGCGAACCATTTCCGCGACGTAATCGGCATTCACTTCATGGTATTGGAGTTCATGGCGCACGTGTAGGGGTTGCGCCAAAGCCTGATCGAACTGCGCCCCCGTAATAAACTTAAGCGCGCGCATCCGCCGCAACACGTACTCTTGTCGGAGCTTAGCGCGCTTCGGATTGACCACCGGATTAAAGCTCGAAGGCGCCTTGGGTAAACCCGCCAACATAGCCGCTTCCGCCACCGTCAACTGAGCAAGGGATTTGCCGAAATAAATTTGCGCGGCCGAAGCAAAACCATAAGCGCGCTGACCCAAGTAAATTTGATTTAAATAAAGCTCCAGTATCTGATCCTTGCTCAGGCTGTGTTCGATTTTCATCGCCAGCAGCGCTTCGCTGAATTTACGGCCCAAGGTTTTTTCCCGGGTCAGGAAAAAATTGCGCGCGACCTGCATGGTAATGGTGCTGGCGCCTTCGCGCACGCCGCCCGACACCAGATTGTTGAGAGCGGCACGCAGTATGCCCAGCGTATCGACGCCGCCGTGTTGATAAAAGCGCTCATCCTCCGCAGCCAGGACAGCCTGGCGCATCAGGAGGGGAACCTCCCCAATTTTAACCAATGCCCGCCGTTCCTCGCCAAATTCGGCTATTAAGGCTCCGTCCGCGGTAAACACGCGCAAGGGAATTTTCGGCCGATAGTCGGTCAGCGCATCCAGCGAGGGCAATTTCGGATAGGCAAGCACTGCGGCCAAGACCAGTAAAGTCCCGACCAAAACACTCATGCCAAATAATATCAGCAAGGAAACGCGCCACCAACGCACCGCCATATAATCCCGATCTTTAAATATTTTAAGAAAATAAGCGGCCATTATAGGCTCACTGGCTAAATTGAAAAAACATCGCCGCAAATTACACCGTTTGAGGAACTCGCCCCGCGGCTAAAAAACCGGGTATGCTGTCCGGCAAGAATGGGGCTTACGCCCGCCGAGTGAACCCGAATAGAGCCCAAGCAAGCCTACGCAACTGCAAGAAATCACTTTACAATTTATAAATGTTGCTGATAGCATCTAAAGTAAAGCCTCTAACATGGCGCATAACCCAGCACATTAAAAGGGGAAATCGTTGAAGTTCGATTTCAATTTGGACTTTCTAAGCCTTAAATCGTCACCGCTGATCGGCGTCGATATTAGCGCTTCCGCCATAAAAATGGTGGAGCTTACCGATACGGGTAAAAGCGTCTACCGGTTGGAAAACTACGTGATCGAGACCCTTCCCCCCGATGCCGTCACCGATGGCAACATCGCCAATCTGGAAGCCGTCACAGAAACGATCCAGCGGGCGTGGAAACGCATGGGGACCAAAATCAAAAGTGCGGCGCTTGCTTTACCCTCTTCAGCCATCATCACCAAGAAAATCATCGTCCCGGCCGGCTTGAGCGAACATGACTTGGAAATGCAGGTAGAAACCGAGGCCAATCAGTACATCCCCTTTGCTTTGGATGAGGTCAATCTAGACTTTCAGGAAATCGGCCCTTCGCTCACCCAGCCGGGAGAAGTCGAAGTATTGATTGCGGCCTCCCGCAAGGAAAAGGTCGACGATCGCGTCGCCGTCACGGAAAGTGCGGGCCTAAAAGCGCTGGTGATGGACGTTGAATCCTTTGCCGCGCAAACGGCCTACGAACTGATTGCATCCCAGTTGCCCAATGCCGACAAGGAGTTGACCGTGGCCATTGTGGACATCGGCTCAACCACGATGCACATTAACGTGATGCGCGGCGAGCAATCGCTGTATGTCCGAGAACAAACATTCGGCGGCAACCAATTGTCGCAAGACATTCAACGCCGCTTCAATCTCTCCCCCGAAGAAGCGGAACTCGCCAAACGGCAAGGCGGTTTGCCGGAAAGCTATGAGCCCGAAGTCTTGCAGCCGTTCATGGAAACGCTTTCGCTGGAAGTGGCCCGTGCCCTGCAGTTCTTTTTTTCCTCCACCCAATTTAACCAAGTCGATCAAATACTCTTGGCGGGCGGATGCGCCGCTCTGCCGGGGCTAACCGCGATTGTGGCCAAGCGCACTCAAGTCAATACCCTGATCGCCAACCCCTTTGCCAATATGGTGTTATCGCCACGGGTTAAACCGCGCCAATTGACTTCGGACGCACCGGCACTGCTCATCGCCTGTGGCTTGGCCATGCGGAGCTTCGACGAATGACCCGCATCCGCATCAACTTGCTTCCGCATCGCGAGCTGAAGCGCGCCCAGCGTCAGCGTCAGTTCACCATGCTGGCCGGGCTCGTTTTCCTGCTCGGCGCCGTTATCGTGCTGATGGTCTATTCTTACATCGCCAATGAAATTGACGTTCAAAATCAACGCAATAACTATTTGAAGCAGGAAATCGCCAAGCTCGACAAGGAGATTGCCGACATCAAAACCTTAAGGGAACAAATCCAGGATTTGCTGGCGCGCAAACAGGTCGTGGAAAACCTCCAAAGCAGCCGGTCTCTCGAGGTGCATCTGTTGGATCAACTGGTGCGGCGGCTCCCGGAAGGCGTGTATCTGAGTTCCATCAAACAGACTGGCAATCAAATCGCCCTGACCGGTTACGCCCAATCCAACGCCCGTGTCTCCACCCTGATGCGCAGCCTTGAAGCTTCGCCGTGGCTACAAGCCCCTAACCTGGTGGAAATCAAAGCGGCGACGGTCAATAATTTGCAGGTTAGCCAGTTTTCCATGACCGTGTCGCTGACCACGCCGCCGGCCAGCACCGACGCGCAACCTAAGGGCGCCAAAAAATGACGCTGGACGAGCTGAAAAACCTGGACTTCAGCAACATCAATCCCAATGACCCGGGCAGTTGGCCTGCCGCCGTCAAGGCGGCATCACTTGCCTTATTGTTTCTTGTCTTGCTCGGGGGCGGCTATTATTTCGCCTGGAGCGACCAGTTGGATAGCCTGAAAACCGCCGAGGCGGAGGAAGTCAAACTGCGGGAAACCTTCTTGGACAAAAAAAAACAGGCGATCAACCTGGACCTTTACCGCCAACAGCTCAAGGATATCGAACAGTCATTCGGCGCCCTATTGCGCCAGTTACCGAATAAAAAAGAAATGGACGCCCTGGTCACCGACATCAACCAAGCCGGCCTCGGCCGCGGCCTGGAATTCCAGTTGTTCAGGCCGGCGCAGAATGAAACCATGTCCGATTTTTATGCCGAACTGCCGATCACGATCAGCGTGACCGGTAGTTACCACGACTTCGGCGCTTTCGCCAGCGACATTGCCCAGCTCCCTCGCATCGTCACCTTAGCCGACATCAGCATTACTCCCGGCAAGGGCGACCGGCTCAGCATGAACGCCACGGCCAAAACTTACCGCTATTTGGACGACAACGAAATAGCCGCGCGCAAGAAACCGGCGAAGGACAAGAAAAAATGAAAGGCATCCTTCTCTGTTTTCTCTGCCTTTTACTGGCGGCCTGCGGCGACTCCAACGACGACCTGAAAGAATTCGTCAAGAATTCCGGCAAAAACCTCCACACAAAAATCGCGCCCTTGCCTCAAGTCAAACCCTACGAACCGTTCCATTACGAGGCATTCGACATTCCCGATCCATTTAAACCGCGTAAACTCAAGCAAACCGGTGGCGGCGGGGGCTTGCAACCTGATTTAAACCGGCCGAAAGAAGTGCTGGAAAATTACCCCCTGGAAAATCTAAAAATGGTCGGCGTCATCCAGCAAGGAAAGGTTTTTTTCGGCGTGGTGAAAACACCGGACAACACTCTGTATCGAGTTAAGGTCAATAACTACATGGGGCAGAATTACGGAAAAATCGTGCGTATCAGCGATAGCGAAATTCTGCTTAAAGAAACCGTTCAGGACACCGCTGGCGATTGGACCGAACGTGAAAACAGCATGCAACTGCAGGAATAGCAGGAGAACACCATGATAAAGCGAAACTCGATCAAGCCCCTTGCATTAACTCTCGTATGCGCCAGTCTGCTCCTTTCCGTTATTACCGCCCCGGCCATGGCGGCACCCCCAGAGGCAGCGGCGAGCTACATCGGCAATCGGATCGAAAACGTCGACTACGCCACGCTTCCCGACGGCAAGCAGGTGATCAAGCTTGGCTTGAAACAGCCGCTGCAAACTCTGCCCCCAGGATTTGCGCTGAACAATCCGCCGCGAATCGCCCTCGATTTTCCGGGCACGGCCAACGGTCTCGGCCAAAACACCATCACCATCAATCAAGGCACGCTACGCAGCTTGAATGTGGTGCAAGCGGGCAACCGCACACGCCTGGTCATTAATTTGGGAAATTCGGTAGGCTACGAAACCAAGATCGACGGAAAAACCTTACTGATCACCCTACAAGCAAGCGGCAGCACCACGACCGCGCCGAGCAACATTACCACCAGCTTTGCGGAAACCAAACCGAGCGCGCAACCGCACAGCATCCGCGACATCGACTTTCGCCGCGGCCCCAATAATGAAGGCCGGGTGCTGATCGACTTGTCCGACACCTCGACGGGTATCGACATCCGCAAGCAGGGTAAGCATATTGTGGTCGACCTCAACAATACCAGTCTGCCGCGCGCCTTGGAGCGGCGCCTGGATACAACCGACTTCGGCACACCGGTGGAAACCATCGAAACCACCCGCAGCGGCGACCATGTGCACATGGTCATCACGCCCAAGGGCACGTGGGAATATTCCGCCTACCAGGCCGACCGCCAGTTCATCATTGAAGTCAAGGCGACCGTGGACGAGGGCGCCTTGGGCATCGCAACCGGCAAAGGATTCACCGGGGAAAAATTATCCCTCAATTTCCAAAATGTCGAAGTACGCTCGGTTCTCCAGGTGATCGCCGATTTCACCGGCCTGAACATCGTCACCAGCGACTCCGTCACCGGCAATCTGACCTTACGCCTCAAAGACGTTCCCTGGGACCAGGCTTTATCCATCATCCTGCAAAGCAAGGGACTGGATATGCGCCGCACCGGCAACGTGATCTTGATCGCCCCGCGCGAAGAGCTCGCGGCCAAGGAAAAAGGCGCGCTGGAAGCGCGCCAACAGATTTCCGACTTGGAGGCAGTGCATACCGAAAGCTTCCAAATGAAATATCAAAAAGCGGCGGACGTGCAGAAAATCTTGTCCGACAAGGCCCAGCAAATACTCTCGAAACGCGGCAGCGCCGTGCTCGACGCACGCACCAACACTTTGTTTGTTCAAGACACCCCGACCAAACTGGAAGAAGTTCGCAAACTACTCAGCCAAATCGATGTGGCCGTGAAGCAAGTGCTGATCGACGCCCGTATCGTGGAAGCAAGCGACAGTTTCTCGAAAAATATAGGGGTCAGGCTCGGCCTCCCCAATACCGCCATCCGTAGCGCTGGTGCCACGACCCAAGTTTCCACTACGGGCAAATTGGAAGACTTTACGAATATGTTTCCCGTGGGAGGAGGAGCGTCATCGACCAAGCTCCCGGACAACCTTTCGGTCAACTTGCCGGCGGCGGGCATAGGCGGCAACGCCGCGGGCTCCATCGCGATGATCTTCAGCAATGCCGTCACCGGAACCCTACACCTTGAACTTAGCGCCCTGGAGGCCGACGGCGGCGGCAAAGTCATATCCAACCCCCGCATAGTGACCGCCGACCAGGTGGAAGCGACCATCCAGCAGGGTACGCAAATCCCCTATCAACAGGCCACCAGCAGCGGCGCCACCAGCATTTCGTTCGTCAATGCCTCCTTGAGTCTCAAGGTCAAGCCGCAAATCACGCCGGACGACAATATCATCATGGACTTAAAGATCAACAAGGACAGCGTCGGACAGGTAACCAATGCCGGCCCCGCCATCGACACCAAGCAAATCACGACCCAGGTGCTCGTCGAAAACGGCGGCACGGTGGTAATCGGCGGCATTTATACGCAAAACAAAAACAATACTGTCACCAAGGTGCCGCTGCTAGGCGATATCCCGGTGGTCGGGAATCTATTCAAGCAGCGCAGCAACTCGGACAACAAAACCGAATTGCTGATTTTCGTTACCCCGAAAATATTGCGCGACAACTTCAAGTAGCCGCTCCCCGTCCGGGCTGCGACTCGGACGGATTTCCGTTACAATGCCGCTCATGGAAAAGAACCTGACCGGCAATATTTTTCTCGTCGGACTGATGGGTGCAGGTAAAACCACTGTCGGCAAATGCTTAGCCAAGCATCTCCATAAAACCTTCATCGATGCCGACCACGAGATCGAGCACCGCACCGGCGTCGAAATCCCGCTGATTTTCGAATTGGAAGGGGAGGCGGGTTTCCGCGCTCGGGAAAAAGCCGTCGTGGCCGACCTCACCCAGCAACGCGACATCGTGTTGGCGACCGGTGGAGGCGCCATTCTAGACGAGCAGAACCGGCGCGACTTATGCGCCAACGGCACGGTGGTTTACCTGCGCGCCAATGCGGCCGACTTGTTGCACCGCACCCGCCATGACCGGAACCGTCCTTTGCTGCAAACCGCCAACCCGGCCCAAAAACTCGAAGAACTCTATGCCCAGCGCGATCCGCTCTACCGCGAAATGGCCGACATCATCATCGATACCGGCAAACAAAGCGTACAAAGCCTGGTGCACCAATTGGAGAAAAAACTAGGTGCTTATGCCTCCACTCACTAAATCCGGTTTCTACCCAGCATGCAAACGCTTACCGTCGATTTAGCCGAACGCTCCTACCCCATTCACATCGGCGCCCAACTGCTGGCCCAGCCGGAATTGCTGCTGCCCCACCTGGCAATCAAGCAGGCGGTCGTCGTCACCAACACCACCGTCGGCCCGCTTTACCTGGAAAGCCTGAGCGCCGGACTGCGCGCCATGGGGGTAACGGTCATCCCGGTCATCCTGCCGGACGGCGAGGCGTATAAAAACGGCGACACCCTCAACTCGATTTACACCGCCTTGCTGCAAAACCGCTGCGAACGCAAAACCACGCTAATCGCCCTGGGCGGAGGCGTGATCGGCGACATCACCGGTTTCGCCGCCGCCACCTTCATGCGCGGCGTGCCTTTCATCCAAGTCCCAACCACCCTGTTGTCCCAAGTCGACTCCTCCGTGGGCGGCAAGACCGGCATCAACCATCCCCTCGGCAAGAACATGATAGGCGCGTTCTACCAGCCGAAAGTCGTGCTGGCGGACACCGCCACCCTGAATACCTTGCCTGACCGCGAGTTATCCGCCGGGCTGGCCGAAGTCATCAAATACGGCTTGATCGGCGATTTGCCCTTTTTCGAGTGGCTGGAGATGAACGTGGACAAACTCCTGACGCGCGACCCCGAAGCGCTTGCCTACGCCATCCGCCGCTCCTGCGAGGACAAGGCCGCCGTAGTGGCCGCAGACGAAACGGAAAGCGGGCGGCGCGCCCTGCTCAACCTGGGCCACACCTTCGGCCACGCCATCGAGACCGGCATGGGCTACGGCAACTGGCTGCACGGCGAAGCCGTGGCGGCCGGAAGCATGTTGGCAGCCGACCTATCGCGACGCATGGGCTATCTCGACGATGCCACGGTGGCGCGCATCGGGCGGCTTTTCCAACGGGCGAAGCTGCCCTGCACAGCGCCGGATTTGGGCTGCGAGTCCTATCTGGACATGATGGGAATAGACAAAAAAGTAGAAAACGGCAAGATACGCTTCGTCCTGCTGAAATCCCTGGGCGAGGCTTTCCTCACCGGCGACGTGCCGCCCGAACTGCTGCGGCAAACGCTGACGGAACGCATGCAGCATGGATGAGTTAGCACCCTACGCCGCCTCCGATGCCAACTCCCGCGGACGGCAAGTGAGCGAACCCGCCCCCGCCGGGCGCAGCCAATTTCAGCGCGACCGCGACCGCATTATCCATTCCACCGCTTTTCGCCGCCTCGAATACAAAACCCAGGTGTTCGTCAACCACGAAGGCGATCTGTTCCGCACCCGCCTCACCCATAGCCTGGAAGTAGCGCAAATCGGCCGCACCATCGCCCGCAACCTGAACCTGAATCAGGATCTGGTGGAAGCCATTTCCCTCTCCCACGACCTCGGCCACACGCCCTTCGGCCATGCCGGCCAGGATGAGCTCAACGACTGCATGAAAGACTACGGCGGTTTCGAACACAACCTGCAATCGCTGCGCGTGGTCGATCTGCTGGAAGAACGCTATGCCGAATTCGACGGTTTAAACCTGTGTTTCGAAACGCGGGAAGGCATACTCAAGCATTGCTCGCCGATCAACGCCCAGCAGTTAGGCGATGTTGGCGAGCGTTTCATCCATAAGCAGCAGCCCTCGCTGGAAGCGCAACTGACCAACTTGGCCGATGAAATCGCCTATAACAACCATGACGTAGACGACGGCCTGCGTTCCGAATTGATCTCCCTGGAGCAATTGTCGCAAGTCAGCCTGTTCGCACGGCACCAGGACGAGGTGCGCAGCCGCTATCCCGATCTGCCGGACCGGCGCATGATCCACGAAACCATACGGCGCATGATCAATACCCTGGCACTCGATTTGATCGATCAAAGCACCCAGAACATCCGCGCCGCCGCGCCCCTATCCATGGACGGCGTGCGCGCCGCACCCGCGCTGATCGCATTCAGCCCGGCCATACGCCAAGAACAGCAAGACTTAAAACAATTCCTGCGCCGCCATCTCTATCAGCACTACCGCGTCGCCCGCATGAGCGGCAAGGCACGCCGCGTCATCCGCGAGCTGTTCGATGCTTTCATGGAAAACCCTCGCCTGTTGCCGCCCCAATATCAAGCCAAGGCCGGCGACGACAAGGCGCGCACCGTTTCCGACTACATTGCCGGCATGACCGACCGCTATGCTATACGCGAGTACCGCCGCCTGTTTGTGATGGAAGAATTATTGTAAAAACGGCTTTATCCCATCCAGGCCCTTGAGGCAACGACCCCTTTTCCTGACCGCCTTGGGTAACTTTTATCTTGAGGCAACTCGCCTCAAGCCCCCCATTGCCGCCGAGCCGCAATACCGGTAGAATTCTGGGCCTTTCACTTGCGTTTTTAGGTTGGTAATGAACAGACAAGCTTGGCTGGACGGCACGCTATACCGTCCCGAATTCGAGCAGGACAGCTGCGGTTTCGGTTTGATGGCAAACATGGACGATAAACCGAGCCATTGGCTGGTCCAGACGGCGATCAATTCGCTCGCCTGCCTGACCCATCGCGGCGCGGTCGCCGCGGACGGCAAATCCGGCGACGGCTGCGGCCTGCTGTTCAAAAAGCCCGACTCCTTTCTACGCGCCGTGGCCGCCGAATGCGGCATCGGCCTCGGCCGGCTGTACGCCGCCAGCCTGGTTTTCCTGAATCGCGACGCGGCCCAAGCGGAAACCGCGCGCGCCACGCTGAAACGGGAATTTGCTGCCCAGGGGCTGGGCGTTGCGGGCTTCCGCCCGGTTCCCACCGACAATTCCGCCCTCGGCGAATACGCCTTGGCGACGCTGCCGGCCATCGAGCAATTGTTCGTCAATGCGCCGGACGGCATGGCCGAAGACGCCTTCGAGCGCAAACTGTACATCGCCCGCCGCCGCGCCGAGAAGGCGCTGGACGGCGACAAAACCTTCTACCTGCCGACCTTGTCGTCCAAAGTGATGTCCTACAAGGGCCTGGTATTGCCGTGCAACCTGCCGGTGTTCTACCCCGATCTCAACGACGAGCGCTTTGCCTCCTCGCTGGCGGTGTACCACCAACGCTTTTCCACCAACACCTGGCCGGAATGGCGCCTCGCGCAGCCTTTCCGCTACCTCGCCCACAACGGCGAGATCAACACCCTGCAGGGCAACCGCAACTGGTCCCGTGCGCGGGAAAATACCTTTGCCACGCCCCACATCCCGAACATGGACGACGTGCGCCCCATCGTATCCAGCAACGGCTCCGACTCCTACAGCATGGACAACATGCTGGAAGGCCTGGTGATGGGCGGCGTCAGCCTGTTCCGCGCGCTACGCCTGATGGTGCCGCCGGCCTGGCAGAACGTGCAGACCATGGACGCCGACCTGCGCGCCTTCTACGAATACAACTCGATGCACATGGAACCTTGGGACGGCCCCGCCGGCATGGTGCTCACCGACGGCCGCTACGGCGTCTGCGCCTTGGACCGCAACGGTTTGCGTCCGGCGCGCTATGTCATCACCAAGGATAGACACTTCACCGTTGCCTCGGAAATCGGCGTGTGGCCGTACCAGCCCGAAGACGTGGTAAGCAAAGGCCGGGTTCAGCCCGGACAAATGGTGGCCGTCGATCTGCAAGAGGGTACGCTGTTGCTGCCCGCCGACATCGACGAGCAGCTCAAAAACGCCCAGCCTTACCGCCAGTGGTTGAAAGACAGCGCTACCCACCTCGAAACCGGCATCGACGAGGACAGCCACTTCGGCACTTTCGATGCCGATACGGCGCTGTTATACCAAAAATTGTTCAACGTTTCTTTCGAGGAACGCGACCAAGTGTTGCGCGTCTTGGCCGAAGAAGGACAGGAAGCCATCGGCTCCATGGGCGACGATACGCCCATGGCGGTGCTGTCGGAAAAAGTCCGCAGCCCCTTCGACTACCTGCGCCAGCAATTCGCCCAGGTGACCAACCCGCCGATAGATCCGATCCGCGAAGCGATCGTGATGTCGCTGAATACCTGCTTCGGACCGGAGCGCAACCTGTTTCAGGAAACCCCGCAGCACGCCAAACGGCTGGAAATCCGCTCGCCGGTGCTGAGCCAGGAAAAATTCACCAAGCTCACCTCGCTGAACGAGCCGGAATACCGCAGCACCACGCTGGAGCTGAACTACGACCCGGCCCGGACCAGCCTCAAGGACGCGCTGCAAAACCTCGCCCAGCAAGCAATCGACGCCGTCATGGCGGGCAACGTGATCCTGGTGCTGTCCGACCGCAACATAGCCCGAAACACGCTGCCCATCCATGCGCTGTTCGCCACCGGCGCCGTGCACCACGCGCTGATCGGCGCGGGTCTGCGCTGCAATTCCAATATCATCGTCGACACCGGCACCGCCCGCGACCCGCACCACTTCGCCTGCTTGATTGGCTACGGCGCCACGGCGGTGTTCCCCTACGTCGCGTACCAGGCCATCAA
>JAIOJO010000300.1 GCA_019911985.1 Sulfuricellaceae bacterium
CTAAAATTAATGCTGGACGACTTTGGCTACGGCTTGTCGCGCCGCCGCGTTACGGTCAGCACCTCCGGCGTACTTCCTGCGATGGAACGCTTGCGTGAAAGCTGTCCCGTGGCACTGGCGGTATCTCTGCATGCGCCCAATGATAAATTGCGCGATGAATTAGTGCCGATCAACCGGAAGTATCCATTACGCGAATTGATGGCGGCTTGCCTTCGCTATATCGAGGATGCGCCTCGGGATTTCATTACCTTCGAATACGTGTTGCTGGACGGCGTCAACGACACGCCCGCCCATGCTCATGAGTTGCTCGAACTCACGCGGGGTGTACCCTGCAAGTTCAACCTGATTCCATTTAACCCGTTCGAAAACTCGGGCTTCCAACGCTCTACCCCGGACGCGATTAGGCGTTTTCAGACCGTGTTGCTGCAAGCTGGGCAGGTGGTGACAACGCGAAAAACACGCGGCGACGATATCGATGCGGCCTGCGGCCAACTGGCCGGTAAGGTGACCGATCGTAGCAAGCGGACAAAGCGGATTCCGTTGGAGTTGGCGATATGAGTCGCTGGGCTTTATTGTTGTTGGCGGGTCTTGCGATCCAGTCTGTTATGGCGGACGAGGGTGTCGACCAAGCGCAATCGACTGTTGCGACGCCGCGTTATCGGGCTGATCTGCATACTCAGCTTGGTGCCACTTACTATAGCCGCGGCCAGTTGGGCGTCGCGTTGCAAGAATTGAACGATGCGCTACTGGCGGATTCGAGCTACGCGCCGGCCTATAACGTGCGCGGCTTGGTGTATATGGCGTTGCGGGAAGACGATCAAGCACGGAAGAATTTCGAGCGGGCTTTAAGTTTGAATCCGGCCGATTCCGATACCCACAATAATTACGGGTGGTTTTTGTGCCAGCGGGGGCAGGCTAAAGAATCTATTGCCCACTTTCTTGCCGCACTCAAGGATCCGCTATATCCGACACCCGAAAAGGCCTATTTTAATGCCGGTGTGTGTTCGCTCAAATTTGATGACAATCAGAACGCAGAAAGCTATTTTCTGAAAGCGGTGCAATTGCAGGCGCAGCTCCCGCAGGCGTATTTTTACTTGGCTGAGTTGTATTTCAAGCGTTCGGCCTATAGTCAGGCGAGTAATGCCTTGATTCGTTATATGCAACAGACGGCGTTTCCGTCCGCAGAAAGCCTCTGGCTGGGGGTTCGCATCGAGCATAAGA
>JAIOJO010000030.1 GCA_019911985.1 Sulfuricellaceae bacterium
GTATATCCCATCGGGATAAACATGTTCTGCAAAATAGGCGCAAGGTCTGTCCATGATCCGGACGTAAAATACTTCCAAGATATGCGTTGTTGTTTTTGCAGCGAGGGCATTGCCAATGGATATCATATGCGGGACCGCGGCTTGGTGTCTGGTCGCCGGACAATTCGAAGGAATGTAAAGGAGCCAAGTTAAAAAGCGTGTTGCCATGAACCCAAATCTGCAATCCCAGCATTTCCAGGTTTTTCTCGTTTATGCCAGAAATATTGAGGTAAGTAGGCAAGGTGTCCAAAAAGTATTTTCGATCGGTAATTAGCCCGTCCGCAACGGCTTTGATATAGTCAGGACTACCTGGAAAAACTTGCAGTCGGCTGAGATAAACTTGATAGCGTCGGTTGTTCGCCCACCAGTGCATGGTTTCGTTAGCGGTCTCCAGGGTTTCAGCGGTATCGCCAAAAATCAAATTTCCCTGGATGCCTATTTTGTGTTCATACGTTGAGCACAAAGCGGCCTCTATGCGTTTCCGCGTTGTTTTTTTCTTCATGCTGTCTAGCACCGGTTGGCTCATGCTCTCAATGCCATAGCTAATGTAGGAGCAACCGGCTTCTCGCATGGCCGTTAAGATGTTCTCATCTGCACAGATGACGTGAAGCTGAACCATCCATTGAATATTGTAAGGTTTGATTCGTTCGCAAAATTCCAATAATCGTGACTTACGAAGGGAAAATAGTTCGTCAATGATAGCTACCATGTTAATGTCATAGCGGGCTATCAATGCATCGAGTTCATGGAAAAAATCATCCAGTGGCCGTTCACGATAAACTTTGCCTACAGGATGGAAACAAAAGGTACAGCTATATGGACATGAACGGCTTGTGACCATGTCAATGGCACGCGGCTTGCTGTTTGGGTGAGTGTGAAAAAAATGATGATCCAGAACGCGTTGAGCAGCCAGATGGTGCTCAAATCCGAGTACCTCATAATCGGGCCAAGCGATTTCTGCTAGATTTTTGATTGGCGTACGGGGTGGCGTGCGGACCACGGCGCCGTGATTTTCTCGGAATACGATTCCGTTAATGGCAGAAAGATTATCTGACCGGCCAAGGCATTCTAATAATTCGACAATAGTCAGTTCAGCTTCACCAATCACCCCGACATCAATATCGATTAATTCAAAACAGGCTTCCGGGTCACCGCTAACAACTCCACCACCTGCAATGTTGAGGATGCTTGGTTTTGCCCTTCTAGCGGCGGCGAATATGACCTTTAATACCGGCAGATATGGCGAAAGTCCACCTGTTGCGCATACATCGGGATCAATCTCAATTACTTTCTCGGCTACTAAGCTTTCAACTTCCCCGTGATAATGGTTGAGGTTTAGTCCTGTGACAGTGTGGCCTGCTTGCCTCATGGCCGAGGCGATATATCCGAGACCCAAAGGAAATTGATAAAATTCCCCCCCCTTGGTGCTGTATCTTGGGACGATAAGCAGAACATTCATTTAATCACTCTTCCTTCAAACGCATCTTGACTTTAGTACGGGGAATAGTTGCCAATGGCCGAGCCGGTCAAACGCTTTTCATTTGCCTAAATCATTAATAATCTGTTGTGCGCGATGATGCCAGCAGTGCCGCTCGCGTATCACTGCGGCCGCTCGAAGGCCCGCCTGTTTTCTATTCTGGTCGTCCTTCAGCCAACGATCCGCTTCTTCGCGGATGTTTTCGGGGGTAAACATGCCGTAATGAACGCCTGGCTCGAATGCGGTCAGCATTCCTCCCGGCTTGTCGTCATGGGGGGAGGCATGGGTGAAGATGAAGCCACCCACTGCCATGCATTCAAAAGTCCGGCTGTGCAGTCCAAGTCCATGGGTATTGTTTGCCAGGTTGATTCGGGAGCGCCGATACACGTCCAGCAAGCCGCTCAGCGTTTCTATCATGCCTTGGGCGTAGGGCTGAAACATGGGATGGGTGTCCCATCCCGGGCCGTAGAGTTCCAGCGATGTGGAAACTTGCAGAATTTCCGTGATCAATAGCACGCGATCGAGCAGGCGTGGATATTCCCGGGTCAGGTAATTGATATCAGCCTTGACGTGGGGAAGGGAGCTTTCATCCAAGTCAACGCTCTTGAGCATTTCCGTGGTCAGCTCGTGAATGTCCAACTCGCCCCGTAAAGGACGGTATGCGTCCTCAACAAGGTTTTGATATATGTTTTCGATTATGTTGCGAAGAGCCAGGGACGTCAGATTCTGAATGGGCTTTCCGGCGAGGCGTCGCGCGGCCACGATTCTGCCTATTTGCGGTGTCGTGCCGCGTGGGGGGGGGATAAATCCACACAATGAAAAATCGACCTGGTCTGAATGAATGGGCCGGTTGCGGGAGTTGATAACGGCCTGGTCCACGCCGGTGACCAGAGACCCCACGTAACAGGGCAGTGCCGTATGGAGGCCGAGGACTCCCGCGTCACCCAATGCGTAAAGAATATCGGAATCATGAAACCCTTCCGCGAATCCGTCGAGGGTTTCCGGAAAAACGTCCTGAAACCACGCGATATGGCGGACATGGGAAGGCAAGGGCGTGTTGGGATCACGGGTGCGGTTGACTTGAATGGCGACGTCGATCGACAGGCTTTCGCACATACGCAACAGTGCGATAGGCTTCAGGGGAGCGAGCAAGGCGTGGGCATGGTGGCCTAATACGTGAAATCCGTTGGCCAGTCCCTTCACCATGCGCTGATCGTAGGCACTGGGGTGGTTTGGAACGATCAAAATCCGTAATGGCTTATTGGGGGATACCCTGTTCATCGGCGGGGTGCCTCAGATAAAGTTGATGTGCTCGGGTGGGTTTTTCATATCCCACAGGAACTTGTTGACGTAATCCTGGCGGCAGCCGATCGCGCAATCCTTGTGAACATCGACCGATTCGGAGACATCGCGGTGAACCGCCCAATAGCGGTCGCCCATCACCATGTCGAAAAACGACTGTTCATGGAGGTCGCCGATATAAAAGCGATCCTTGTTGAAGAAGGGGCCGCAAGGGTAAACCTTGCCGTTGCCGGATATTTGTAAAACGAAGGGTGTTCCATAGCAGACGTCGTATTTCCTGAAGCCGTCCTTGTATAGCGCAGACTCTGTTCCCGCCCTGATTTTGTCCCATTTCACCTGGACTACATAATTTTCAGTGGACAGCTTTTCCACCTCTTTCAGCACATCCTCGATTCTCAGGTAATCCTTGTAGTCGATGCCGATTTCCTTGTATTCAGAGTCCGAGCAATGTTTGATCACGAAATAGTCCACCCCAAGCTCTTTGCCCAACTCGGCTTCTTTTAGTACTTGGTCGTAGCATTCCGGGATCAACACCATTTGCAGGCCGAGGGTACACTTGTAGCCGTTTTCCTTCTTGATTTTTACCAGGGCGCGGATTTTTTCGACCAGTTCGTCAAAATTGCTGGCCTTGGATTGATGCACGCGCTGGAATCCATCCCGCTCACCCGCTGAGAGATTAAATCGAATCCATGACATATCGCGTAAAATGTCATGTGCGCGATCCATGTTCAGCAGCAAGCCGTTGGTTGCCATGGCTGTGTCTATGCCCAGTTTTCTCGCCAGTACCGCTGCATCATAGACGGCAGGATTGAGGGTCGGCTCGCCATCGCCGATAAATCCGATCGAGCGCACGCCCAGTTTGCCGCAGTCCTCGATGTACCGGAGCAGCGCATCGCGCTGGATCATGGTGCCCTTGGTCATGTTCTGCACGACGGCATAACAGTAAAGGCAGGCGGTGTTGCAGAACTTGGTCAATCCCATGTCCACGTGGACCGGTGCAAAGCGCTCTCCTCGTTCCCAGGCCGCGATTCGATCCAGGTGATACATGAGCTTGTGACCGTCAAAACGGAATTTTTCTTTCTTTGTCCGGAAACTTGGTCCCGTGAACGTGTTCGGCGCATCGGCTTCGCCATCTTTCTTCCAGGATTTGTCCCAGCGGATGATGCCGACTTGCCCGGCTTCCTCGACGAATTGCACTTCCTGGCCCTCTGGAACGGCAAGTTTCCGGGAGTCCTCCAGCTCCTTGTGCTGCTTTGCCAGCGCGCTACGATCGACGATGACACTGGATGTTCTGAGCTTATGTCCCGGTTGGGCCGCCAAGGGCACATCGACGGGAATATCCGTATTGGCCGTTTCGCCGAAACGGTTTGTTTTCTCTTTCATAGAGCGCTCCACAAGTGAGGTTTTTGATTGGGCTTGGTCAAAACGGTCCACTGTATTTATTGTTGGGCACATCATGAGGTCTGTCGTTTCGAAGCGCGGTAAGCAAGCTGGCGTAATCGATAGTATTTTTATCGGCGCCGATCAGCCCGAGCACAGCATCAGCCACAGCCGTGGGGTCAGGGTAATATTTCTCGGCCATGTACTGGGAAGTGGGCGTGGGGTGATCCGGCGAGGCGATTCGAACCGGGCGGGCTTTTAGCGCATCGAATGCACTTTCGGCAACCTGGCTGATTAGCTCGCCGGCAATGCTGCCGGTGCGAGATGCGGTATCCGCTACGATTAGCCGCCCGGTTTTCCGAACCGAATGAAGGACGCTGTCTATATGAAGAGGGCGCGCACTGCGCATGTTCAAAACTTCCACGCTGATTCCCATTGACGCCAAGGCTTTTGCCGCGGCAAGGGACTCGTAAACCATATAAGAGAAGGCCGCAATTGTGACATCCGTGCCTTCGTGCAAAATTTCCGACCGATCCAGCGGAATCTGATAATAATCTGCAGGAACCGTGCCTACGATGGGGTGCAGCCACCGGTGTTCGATAAACAGAACGGGATTTTCATCCGCTATTGCCGAAATCAGCATGCCCTTTGCGTCGTAAGGGGTGGTTGGCATGATGACCTTAAGCCCCGGTATCTGTGCAAACATGGCCTGCAGGCTTTGAGAATGTTGCGGACCCTGGCCCCATCCCCGGCCAACAATCATGCGCACGACCAATGGAACGCTTGCCTTGCCGTCAAACATGTAATGCCATTTGGCGGCATTGTTGACCAACTGGTCCATCGCCAGCAGGGCGAAATCAATTCGCTGATGCACCATTACCGGACGCAAGCCGTTAAGCGCGGCGCCGATGCATACCCCGGTCATGCCGTTTTCGGCGAGCGGCATGTCAAAAATCCGCCGCTTGCCGTATTTATCCAGTAAGCCCGCCGTCGTGTTGAAAATCGCCTTGGGGTCGGGAACGCCCTCGCCAACCAGAATGACTCTCGAATCTTTCTCCATCGCCTGGTCCAGGCCTTCTCGAATGGCTTCCGAAAAAGTGATGGTACGATTCTCCATATCAAGCATAAACTTTCCCACTTGCATCCTCGATGGTCGGTTTTTTGCTGGAGAGTGCGAATTCGAAGGCGGCTGCGATTTCCCGCCGGATTTCCGCCTCGTATTTCTCAATGTCTTGGCTAAAGCTTGCGTCCTTAAGAATCAGCTTGGCCGCATGGCTGGCGATGGGACATTCGCCCATGCCGCTTTCGATTTCCTGTGGTGATCGGTAAGCCAGGTCGTCGTCAAAATTGGGGCCGCAGTGCTCTCGCCAACGGTAGGTGCGGAGCTCCATGAATTGAGGGCCTTGGCCAAGCCTTGCTTTGCCGATCGCCTCTCTGGCGATACTCAGGACTTCCTCTACATCGTTGCCATTGCCAGAAAAAGCCGCCATACCGTGCGCCTCGGCCAGCCGGTAAATCGGCCGGTTGGGTTGTCTTTCGTTTCGCCGCGTGTAAACCGAGAAATCGTTATTTTCGCAGACGAATACCACCGGCAGCTTGTGCAGTGCGGAAAAATTCAATGATTCATGGACGACGCCCTCTTCGAAGCAGCCGTCCCCGAAAAACACCACGGTGACTTGATCGCTTTGTTTGAGCGATGAAGCCCATGCGGAACCAACCGCCAGCGGCACCGTCCCGCCTACGATGGGCGTGGAGCCCATGAATCCGGCATCCAGATCGATGAGATGCATGGAGCCTCCGCGTCCCCCGCAGCACCCTGTGGCCCGACCGTATAATTCGGCCAGCATCGCGTTCAAATTTCCGCCTTTGGCAAGATAATGTCCGTGCGCTCTATGATTGCTAAACACCCGGTCGTCGGGAAGGAGTGTCGCGCAGACGCCGACGGCGATGGCCTCCTGCCCGATGCATAGATGCATAGGGCAGCGCATCTCTTGTTCGGTGTAACGGTCTGCCAATGCCTCCTCGACACGCCGGATTCGGAGCATCGAATGAAACAGCCGGGCTGCTAGCGTTTCTTGCATGTGCAAAAGCTCAGATGAAATTGATATGAGGTACCAGATGCTGGTCGATTCGGTAGAGATAGCGATTGATTTCATCCATTCGGCAATTTACTCGGCAATCCTTTATGTCGAGTTGATCGCGGATGAAGTGGAAATTCAGGCGCCGTTTCTCGCCTTCCCAGATGTCCTTGAAGGTGCTCTGGTTGATGTTGCCATACTCAAAGCGCTTGTCCAGGAGGTACGCGCTGCAGCCATAAAGAGCGCCGTTAGCCATCAGATAGGCCCAGACGAAGGGCGTCGCATAGCAGCGGGAGTAGCGCGACGTTTCCTTTTCCAGTGTCTTTTGCATGGTGTGGCCGCGGAAAACGACCTGAAAGGAATCGGTGTTGTATGCGGCCAGCCTTTCCCCCAAGGGAATCAGGCCGCTATAGTCGAGCGCGCTGTAGATTTGGGTTTCACTGGAATGGTGCTGAGAGTAGGGTTTGACTACCAGATAATCGAGGCCGATCTCGTCGCGGCAGATGCGCGCCAAGGTCTCCATCTCGTCCATATTTTCCGGTAGTAGCAGCGATTGTGCGCCGATGGTGCAACTCAGATGTTGCGATTTTTTCATCGCCACAGCGCGTTTCAGGTTGGCGATCACGCGCTCGAAATCCACTTCCTTAGTCTGGTGTATCTTCGCGTAACTGGCAGCGGTTCCTGCGTTGAGCGATACCTTGATCCATGAAATATGGGGCAGGGTCTGCAGAAAGCGCTCGGTCATCGCCACGCCATTGGTGGTGAAAGCCACATCGATGCCGGCTTCCTTGGTGGCGACGACGATTTCGTCGATTTTCTTGTGCAGCAAGGGCTCTCCCTCGCCCGCGTACATCACGCTCTTCACCCCTTGCGCGCCCATTTCCGCCAAGCGAGCCTTGAGGATCTCCGCATCGAGCATAACGGATTGATAGCCGATGTAATCCACGGCGCAGAAGGTGCAGCGGTGGT
>JAIOJO010000301.1 GCA_019911985.1 Sulfuricellaceae bacterium
CAATTGGCTGATGCGCACTTGCAAACGCGGGTCTTCGTTGACCAGCGCCTCGCCGATCAGCACCCGCACCATGCCGGGGTTTTTCTTGGCAAAGGCCAGCAGCAGCGACAATATCGCGTCCAATTGCTTGATGCCGTTCGACTCCTCTTGAGTGATCTTGTTGACCAGGCTGAACAGGGTTTGCTCGATAAACTCGATCAAGCCCTCGAACATCTGGGCTTTGCTGGCGAAATGCCGGTAAAGTGCCGCCTCGTACACATCCAGCTTGGCCGCCAAGGCCGCCGTGGTACTCTTCTCCCCCTGAGGATTTTGCAGCATCTCCGCCAACACTTGCAATATCTGTAATTTACGTTCGCCGGGTTTAGCTGGCATGGTGCTTTCTCCTAAATTGAGTCTATACGCCGGACGGGCTCAGGCATTGGCGCGGATCAGCGTACCCACGCCGTCGTCCGTCAGAATTTCCAGCAACAAGGCGTGCTCGACCCGCCCGTCGATGATGTGGCTGGACTTCACGCCGTTTTTCACCGCCTCCAGCGCGGTGGAAATTTTAGGGATCATGCCGCCGGAAATCGTGCCGTTTTCGATCAACTCATCCACCATCGCGGCGGTTAGCCCGGTCAACAACTTCCCTTCCTTGTCCAGCACGCCGGTGGTATTGGTCAATAAAATCAGCTTTTCGGCCCTGAGCGTCTCCGCCAGCCTACCGGCCACCAGATCGGCGTTGATGTTGTAGGCTTCCCCGTCGTCGCCCACGCCTATGGGCGCGATCACCGGAATAAAATCCTTGGTGTCCAGCAGAGCCACCAGGGCGGGGTCGATACCCACCACTTCGCCGACCTGGCCGATGTCGATCATCTCATCCTCCTTCTCCTTGCTTTTCAGCTTGAGCTTGCGGGCGCGAATAAATTCGCCGTCCTTGCCGGTCAAGCCGACGGCCTTGCCGCCGTGGTGGTTGATGAGGCCGACGATTTCCTTGTTGACCAGGCCGCCCAACACCATTTCCACAATGTCCATGGTTTCCCGGTCGGTCACGCGCATACCCTGGATGAACTCGCCTTGCTTGCCGACACGCTTCAGCAAATCGTTGATCTGCGGCCCGCCGCCATGCACCACCACCGGATTGAGGCCGACCAGCTTCAGCAGCACCACGTCGCGGGCGAAGCCATGCTTGAGATGTTCCTCGGTCATGGCATTGCCGCCGTACTTGATGACGATGGTTTTGTCCTGAAAACGGCGGATATAAGGCAGCGCTTCGGATAAGATATTGGCTTTTTCCTGGGCGGTGGAAGATGTCATCGACTACTCCTTTGCAATTGGGAAGGACTTCGGCTGGCTGGCTATTTTACCTGAAGTGAGCGCAAACAGCGTGCCGCCATCGTCTTGCATGCGAATGGATAATCCGGGTTCAATACAGGTTGAACGATGCCCCCAAGTGACAGTAGACTGTCGGCACCCTCAAACCAAGGCGCGGCTAAAAAAACACTCCGATGACCGATACCACCTCGATCGCGCCCGACCCGGAAAGCTGGGTCGAACGTTACGGCAATTACCTGTTCCGTTACGCCATGACATTCCTGCGGGAAGAAAAACTAGCCGAGGATGCGGTGCAGGAATGCCTGCTGGCGGGACTTGAAGCCCTCGCCAAGTACACCGGTTCCGCCTCGGAAAAAACCTGGCTGACCGGCATTCTGAAACATAAAATTGTCGACAGCGTCCGCCAGCAGTCGCGGGAAAAACCCATGGAAGACATAGAAAACCTGGCCGACGCGCTGCCGGACGAGGACGACTTGTTCGACGAAACCGCCCATTGGAGCCATCCCATCGTCAGCTTGGACGATCCCTCCACCGCGCTGGACAACAAACGTTTCTGGGAGGCGCTGGATAAATGTATTTCGGCGCTGCCGCCGAAACTGGCGCGCTTGTTCATGCTGCGCGAACTGGGCGGTATGGACAGCGAAAATATTTGTCAGGAATTGCAGATCACCGCGACTAACTTGTGGACGATGCTGTACCGGTGCCGCATGAGCCTGAGGCAATGTCTTGAAGTGAGGTGGTTGGGAAGTCGGAGGAGCGGCGATGCTGTCGTGTAAGGATGTGAGTCATTTGGTTGCGCGCTCGGCGGACCGGAAATTAAGTCTGACGGAACGCGTCGGGCTGCGTTTCCATCTGTGGATCTGCGACCAATGCCGCCGCTTCGAACACAACATGGCGCTGATCGGCAAGGCCTTCAAGCAATTGGGGGCCGAACCCGAAAGCCTGTGCCCTCCCCACATCGGGCTTAGCCCCGAAGCGGAAGAGCGCCTCCGGCAGACACTCAAGCATCATTGCCACAGCCACCCCTAAAGGGATGGGAAACATCGTTCATTTCATTTAAATCTTAATTTAGGAGCTTCACCATGAAAAACACCAAAACCGCTTTGACCCTTGCCCTGGGCACCGCCTTCACCGTCTCCCTCGCCGTTGGGGCCGCGCATGCGGCGGAAAGCCCCTTTGCGATGAAAACCCTGGAGCACGGCTATAGGGTGGCCGACGCAGGCGACGCGATGAGCAAAAAACCGGACGGTAAGTGCGGGGCCACGAAAGGCGCCGCCGTGATGGAGAAAAAGGCCGACGCCATGTCCGCCAAAGTTCAGGATGGAAAATGCGGCGGCAGCAAGACGATGAGCAAAAAATCGGACGGCAAGTGCGGGGCCAAGAAATAAGGCTCGGCATCGAACTCGCCGGATTGCGCGGCGTGGGGCTGGGCCTGCGGAGTGAGCTGATTCCCGCCCTCCGCAGCCGCATCCCCGATGCCATCGACTTTCTGGAAGTCGCCCCGGAAAACTGGATCGGCCTGGGCGGAGCCTTGGGCAAGGAACTGCAGCGGTTCCGCGAACAACGGCCTATCGTCGCCCATGGCCTATCCCTCTCCCTAGGCGGCCTCGCACCGCTGGACGAGGTTTTTCTCGGCCGCGTCAAACACTTTCTCGACCAATACCGCGCTCCCCTCTACAGCGAACACCTGAGCTATTGTTCGGACGACGGCCAGCTCTACGACCTGCTGCCGATACCCTTCACCGAAGAAGCGGTGCATTACGTGGCGGCGCGCATCCGCCGCACGCAAGACATTTTGGAGCGGCGCATCGCCGTGGAGAACGCCTCCTACTATGTCGCCGCCCCCATCGCCGAATTGAGCGAAACGGATTTCATCCGCGCCGTGCTGGAAGAGGCCGACTGCCTGCTGCACCTGGACGTCAACAACATCTACGTCAACAGCGTCAACTTCGACTTCGACCCAAGCGAATTTCTCCACGCGCTGCCCGGCGAGCGCATCGCCTACATCCATACCGCCGGCCACTACCGCGAGGCGGACGACCTGCTGATCGACACCCACGGCGCCGCGGTGATCGAGCCGGTCTGGGCGCTGCTGGAAGAGGCCTACCGCCGCTTCGGCGTATTCCCCACCCTGCTGGAGCGGGACTTCAATATCCCGCCGCTGGAGCAACTGCTGCCCGAAGTGGAACGCATCGCGCAACTGCAACAGTGCCTGGAAAAATCCAGCCATGCCGCGCACGCCTGAATTCCAGCGCTACCAAAACGCTTTCGCCGCCCACATCCGCGACCCGCGTGCCAACCCGCGCCCGCGCGGCGTTCCGGCGCGGCGCATGAAGGTCTACAACGAGCTGCTGTTCAACAACATCGAAGGCTTTCTGCTCGCCTGCTTCCCGGTGCTGCGCCAAGTGCTCGGCGTGCGGCGCTGGACGCGGCTGGTACGCGACTTCTTTGCCGAGCACCGCTGCCACACGCCGATTTTCCGCCAGATCCCCGACGAATTCGTGCGCTATTTGCTGCAGGCGCGCGCGCCCAACCCAGACGATCCGCCTTTTCTGAACGAGCTGGCCCATTACGAATGGGTAGAACTGGCGCTGGCGGTAGCCGAGCAAGAACCCGAGTGGGAGCGCATCGACCCCGAAGGCGACCTGCTGGAACAGCGCCCGGCCCTCAACCCGGTGCTGGCGCGCTTGTCCTACCTCTATCCGGTGCATCGCATCGGCCCGCGTTTCAAACCCGCGGCGCCTGGCCCACAGCCGACCCTGATCGCGGTATTCCGCACGCCGGACTATGCCATGCGTTTCGTGCAGCTCAACCCGGCCAGCATGGCGCTGCTGGAAATCCTGGAGCGCGATCTATGCACCGGCCGCCAGGCATTGGAACGCATCGCAAGCGAATTGAAGCACCCCGACCCCGCCCAACTGATCTTAGCGGGGCAGGAAATTCTGCGGAATTTGCAGCATGAAGGCGCTATTCTCGGCGCCTGGAAGCCATAACGGCCGCATGCATCCCCCTTGGTTCGACATGAGCGCCTTCACAATCTGGGTTTTCTCGCTGTACGCGGGCATGAGCGTTATCACGGCCGCCGCGTATGTCTGGGATAAATCCAGGGCGCGGCGGGCGGCGCGTATCCGAGCAAACCCTGCACCTGATGGGCCGCGCTGGGCGGCTGGCCGGGCGCGGCGCTGGCCCAGAGGGCTTTATCAAGGGTTTTTATCGAAAGGATATGGTGCTAACATGACTATTATGGAACGTAACCTGAAATTTGTTGTATTCGCCGAAGACGGCGCCCATGTCGCACGCTGCCTGGATGTTGAGGTAGCAAGCGAAGGCGATACCAAAGAGGAAGCCATAGCCAACCTTCAGGAGGCTCTGGAACTCTACTTCGAAGATCACTCTGCCGGACTGGCTGATCTACCTCCCCGAACGTACCAGTTCGGGGAGGTGGCAGTCCATGCCTAAACGCTGGTCCACAACCGAGGTTGAGCGCATTCTGCTGCGGTATGGATTCATACTAGTCAGCCAGAAAGGAAGCCACAGAAAGTATGTTGCCAACGGGCGTGTTGTGATTGTTCCAGCCGGTCGCAAGGAAATACGCGCAGGAACTTTCGCATCGATATTGCGCCAGTCAGGTCTCGACGCTTCTGCGTTCGAGTAACTACGCAACCATTCAAACCCGCCCTCTTTCTCCCTTGGGAGATCGAGGGTTTTTTCACGCTCGTCATTTGACGGTTTTCGACTTGCGCAAAATCGCAAACTGAACTCGATGCTTGACCGCCATGGCGCCAAAGGCGTGCATGGGTGGCACTACAATTACTATAAGGCACACGATCACAGGGTGTGATCGTGCGCCACACTTGAATGCTAATCCGTCCTACGCAGGCTGTTTGCGAACCATTTGGCCAGAAAACAAATCGAAGCTGCCCCCCTTCAGCCCTACCCAACCAACCACAGCCGACCGACCTACAAAGACAGGACTTAATGCGATTAGGCGTGCGCTGCGTTTTTCAGGACTTCGGCAGCCCATTGGTTCAGGCTCTTGCCAGCCGCCTGGGCGGCCACCAGGGCCGCGCCATGCACTTCGGGCGGCACCCGAAGCATGATGTTCCCGGATTTGGGTTTTTCCGGCGTGACGCCCTGGGCGGCGCAGTCCTCCAGGTAATCATCTACGGCCGCCTCGAAATTGGCTCGGAGTTCGGCGACCGTCTCACCGTGAAAACTGATGATGGTACGCACCCCAAGCACACGTCCAGTAAAAATGCCGTCGCGTTCGTCAAACTCTATCCGGGCGGTATAGCCCTTGCGGTTCATGGTGTTCATGGTTTTACTCCAACACGTTCTAGTAACTCCCAAAAGGGTGGAGTCCATAGATACGCGGGATGATTTTGGCACGGCAAACCGCTGTTATGAAGAATTACGCAGGTTCTCCAGTAACTGCCGGTACGGGGTGGCTTCCTAAATAGAGCGTATCGTAGCTGAGGTCTATCTCTCCTGGCCATTCAACCGAACCCGCGACGACGCGCACCCCCAAAAATAGGCTGCGTTCGCGCAGGCGTTTGAACACACCTTGGTCTAAATAGGGCTTGGTATCGAAAACGCGCTGTTCTCCGTTGGTGAAAGTGAGCAGTAATACATGGTCTTCGAGTGGCAGAGCGGTTGCAACATAAGGGTTCATGTTATCTCCTAGCGCAGCGGATCAATGCGAAAAGGTTCTTCGCCTTTGACGGCTAAACCCCAATCGGCTAGCAGGTCTTCCTTATGAATGAGCATCCATGCTTGAATCAGCTTTTCCTTGTTGGGCGGCATGTTGCCTGAGAGACGTTCGCCTGTTTCGATCAGGTAAACGGCCTGCTGATTCTGGCACTCTGCATGAATGTGTGGCGCATGATGTTGCTTATCATCGAAAAAATACATGCGAATGAGGATACCAAAAAACATACTGATGGTTGGCATGGCAAACCTCTGTGAAGAATTGCGAAATTGTATCCCAGTATCATCACAAAACAATAGCGCCTGTAGGACGCCCTACGCGACCTAAAACTCCTGGAAGCCCGGGACGACGTTCACGGTCGCGGTCTGGGTCATCGGCGCGCCGCTGGTCTGGCAGGCGAGGGTGTAGACCGACTGCGTGGTGATGGCGAGAGACTTCGTACCGGTCTTGCTTGAGCTGGAGAGGCCGGGGCCGGTCACAGAGCAGCTCGTCACGCCGGAGGCGTTCCAGGTGATAGTCGAGGAGCCGCCCGAGCGGACGCGCGTGGGGTTCGCGGTGATCGAGAGGGTCGGCGTGCCGGAAGAGGCGGAGCCTCCGGGGGGCGTGATGCCCGCGGGCGTGGTGGCAGCGGGAGAGCGAGCCGGGGGCGTGGTGCCGGCAGGGGGCGTCACGGGAGCGGCCACGCAGCTCGTACCATTCCAGACCAAGGGCGAGGTGCAGGTGTTGCAGGCGGTGGGATTGTTCGCGCCGTTGGTGCAGGCTGGCGCGACGACGGTGAGCACGGCGGAATCGGTAGCGACAGCAACGTGATTTGCGTCGTAGTGCGTGCAGGTGAAGTGGTAGGAGCCGACCGGTGCCTGGACTGAGAGGAATGACACGGAGCCGTTGCCGCTTGCGTCGGCGGTATGGGTCGTTTTCCAAGCGCTGGCTACGCCATCACCAAATGAAGATTTGTAGTCTGGCGTATCCCCCTTACAATCTTGCACTCCGCCCGTCATGCTCCAGTGGAGCGTGACCGGGCTGCCCTGCGCAACTGTTATCCCCGTACCCGCCGAGGCGGTGTGATACGAAAGCATCCCCACAACGAAGAGCAGCGCGAAGGCACCAAGAGCAAGAGAACGCAGCTTCATGCTCTTAAGTATACCCCCCGCCGACAAAAAGAAAGGGCCTATCAACAGATCTCTGTTGATAGGCCCGAAAGGGCTTTAGTTAGTTTGAGTAGGACACGAGGAGCATGATGGTTCCGTCAACGCTAAACGTTCCTGCCTTCACCACAGTCACTGCCCCCGTGGCATCAGACTGGAAGTTAAGCACTGTGTTGTTGGCGTCCGTAGCGAAAAACCATCCATCAGCAACCTTTGCATAGGCGTCCCACTGGTGTACCGGATCATAGTCCTGCACCTCAAGCCACGTCGTACCCGCCGGGTAGCTGTAGATATTGCACCAGCCGCAGACGCGGCCGGGGGTCGTCGGCGTGGTGTCCCACACCTGCGGGGCTGTCTCGTACTCATGCAGCTCGTCGGTGGTCGGGTCGATGTAGAGCAGGTGCCGGTTGTACGTGACGACATCCTGGCAATCGGCTAACACCTTTCCGTCGGGAAGCGGCTTTTCCGCCATCCAGCAGTTTATGTACGGAGCGATACCCGCGATACTGGTCTTGTTGACCACCATGGTAACACTCGTCTTCGTCACCGCGAAGGGATAGGCTCCCGTCCAGAGCGCGTACACCTTGTCGGTGTAGTGCAGGACCGGTGCCGGAAGCACAGGCACGGTGTAGACCTTCTGTACATGCTGCGCGTCGGCAAGGGCCTCCGCCTCCGTTGCGCCGTAGGCGACCCAGACTTCAAGCCCCGTGAGGGACGAGATGTCGAAGTTCGCGATCGGGACGCTCACCGAAGGGGCTCCTGCGGGAAGCGGCAAGGGTATCTGCGCTGCGACCGGGAGCGGGCCACCCTTATAGAGGAGCCAATTCCCCGCCGCGTCGCGCAGGTACCATTTGCCGTCCGGCGAGCCGGGCACGAAGGCGCCGAGGTAGACGTTCTTGGTACCGGTTTCTCCGGCAAGCGGGATGATCTTTGCGGATATCCCGGCGGCCGAGATCGAGTTGAGCTGCACATCGGCCCGGCTAGCGGGCGCGACGAGCAGCGAGAGCAGTACTGCCGCCAGGGCGGCGTAGGTGTTCGCTTTCATGATGACACTCCTTTCGCCCGGGGGGCGCTTGATTTCAGCGCGTATGGCGTCATGTGGTAAGTAGGGTGCCAATAAGCGAAGCGCATTGCACCGGATGTTTTCATTCGGCGCAAGCGCCCTGCACGGGCTAATGACAGTTCGCTGTCGTTAGCCAGGCCGATACCGCGCCCACATCGCGGATTTCGTTGTTGGAAATTGGGCCAAGGTAGTACAAATGATTGTCGGCAGAGGATGTGGCCAAATAGGCGCGCGTTTGCGGGTAGTACCGATAATAATACGGTGCCGAGTTCCTGGACGTGGCGCCCGCTGGGGCAAACTGGTTGGGGTAAGTTCTTTCCGCCCAGTTAAACAAGCAGTCGGCTGGGGTGGAAGAAGCCCCAACAGCCTGTCCGCCGCGAACGAGACGAATTGAGGCGCCGCCGGACAATCCATAGTCGTTGCCATTAGCGAAATAGACGACCCACGCGGAGCCAGGATATCCGGCATAAGGCGAAACCGACCAAAAATTGGACAACGAAGGTGTGTTAGGAAAAATCGTGCTGTTTATAGACGGATTAGTCAGGGTGAAATCTACCAGGGAGCGCAATTCCGTCAGCGTCGGTAGCCGCCAATCGCTTTTCCCGGCAAAGGTGCTGGTCAAAGCCTTGGCAGCCGCCCAAGTGGTGATGGTCGCCGTGCCGCTACAGGTTCCACCGTTCCATATCTGGCCTTCCGCGCAGCGCTTCCAGGTCAGCGCCGTCGGCGCATGGGTAACGGTGCCATCACCATTGTCCACGTAACCCGTGGCCGGACGATTCAAGGCCAAAAGGCTAAGAGACTGTCCGCCGCGCACAAGGCGAACCGAGTAGCTGTTTGTCTTGTCGCCCCAGCCGTCGTCGCCATCGCCAAAGCCGACGAGCCACGCGTAGCTCGAGTTTCCGGAAACAGCCGAAACTGACCAGCAACCCCACGGAGGTGTGTTCGAGAAAATCGTGCTGTTGATCGCCGGATTGGAAGCATCCGGATCGGTGATAGTGGACAGTTCACGAATAGTCGGCAGGCGCCAGTCGCTTTTGTCGGCGAAGGTGGACGTCAGCGCGGTCGCTTGCGCCCAAGTGTAGGTTTGTGCCGTCCCCGAGCAAGTCGAACCCGTCCACGTCATCCCTTCCGAGCAACGCTTCCAGGTCAGTCCGGTGATCTTGTGCGTCACGGTGCCATCATTGTTGTCGGTGAAGTCGGTTGTCGGCGTTGTCGTAGAACTCGGCGTGACGGCATTTGAAGCAGCCGAGGGGGAACTTGTGCCCACCGCATTGGTCGCTGTTACCGTGAAGGTATAGCTCGTTCCGTTGGTCAGTCTTGTCACTGTGATCGGCGATGATGAGCCCATCGCAGTGATGTTGCCCGGTGTTGATGTCACTGTGTAGCCCGTGATGGCGCTGTTGCCGTTGTTTGTTGTCGGCGCGGTGAAGGTCACCGTCGCCCGGGCATCGCCTGCGGTTGCCGAGCCTATGGTCGGGGCACCCGGCACAGCAGCCATATTCTGCGTTACCGTTATTGTGGCTGCGGCAGATTGTATTCCTGCGCCACTGGCGTTGTTTGCCGTGACCGTTACGGGATAGGCCGCTGCCGCAAGTAGGTTGGCAGCAGGGATGGTGCAGGTTGATCCGGTGCAACCTGCGAAAACAGTTCCATTCAGCGACCAGACATAGGAGGTGGGACTATTGCTACAGGTTGCGGTAAGCTGTGGCGATGAACTGCCCAGTGTCACGGAAGAAGCAGAAGGTGAAATGGCTGTGCAGGCCGGTACAGGATTTGTTGTGAAAATAGCCGTGACGATCTGAGCAGCATTCATAGTGACAGTGCAACTCCCCGTGCCGGAGCAGCCGCCTGACCAACCAGCAAAGCTTGAACCTGAAGCTGGTGTGGCGGCCAGCGTAACATGGGTGCCGAAAGTGTAGTTTGCGCTGCACGTTGAACCGCAATTGATGTTGCTATCTGTGCTAGTTACCGTGCCGAAGCCAGTGCCTGCGGCACTGACTGAAAGCGCATAAGTACCAATGGACTGTCCTGTGCTCACGAGGCGAACCTGACTGGGGCCGTCGCGACCGCCCCAGTCGGGATTGCCTGTGCCGAAATATATATACCACGCGTCGCTCGCTGAGCCGGCAAGAGGCGAACTTGACCAGAAAAGCGAACTTGGCGTATTCGGAAAGTAAGTCGTGTTGATCGTTGGAAGGTTAGACATATCCACGATGCCCAGCAGTTCATCCTTGCTCGGCATCCTCCAGTCGGAATAGCCGCACAAACCACTGCCTCTCACCGCCTTGGCAAAGCCGATGCTGTTGCTTGCGGCATCGACATCGGCCTGGGTGGGGTTAACATAGGCGCTACCGGATTGATTCCGCTTCTGCGGCTGGGTAGCGTCGTCGTAGTTGGTGTAACTTTTGTTCATGTCGCGCAAACCGCCGTCAGCGGTCTTGACTTCCCAAATCAGGCCCGTGGTGTTGTCGCGGGTGCAAGCCCAGCCAGTCGGGCCACCGCCCAGCGTAGCGCTATCGGGCAAAACGGCGCCATTGTTGGCGATTTTCGTGTAGTGGCTGGACGAAGGGGGAGCAATCGTGATCGTCACCGCTTTGCTGCCCGCGCCGCCAGCGTTGGTCGCGGTGACTGTTACGCTGAACGTGCCGCTGGCCGTAGGCGTGCCCGAGATCAAACCCGTGCTTGAGTTGACGCTCAGTCCTGCCGGTAGCCCGCTTATCCCATAGCTCGTCGGGCCGTTGTTCGCGGTGATTTGGTAGCTAAAAGACTGATTCACTGTCCCGCTCGCCGTGCCTACACTGGTGATTACTGGGGCGGCTTGAGTGGTATTGGTAGCCGAGCAGTTAGCAGGAGCCCCACCATTTAACCCATTGCAATTCCAATACCAAGGACCATTTCCGCTTACCGCAGATGGCGTCCCTGAACTACACAGGTTTGTAGTTGGCATGGATGCGGAGGATGTGCCATTTGATGTGCCACAGACTCCGTTTACTGGTACTGAATTTGCTGTGAAAGTAGCGGATACCGTGCAGTTAGCTGTAATTGCATTGGTCGTGTATGTTGTACCGCTTAGGTAGCCGCCACAGGTACCGCCTACCGATGCGGCATAACCGTAATTCGGGGTTACGGTAAAGGTCGTGGTGGTACCATTATTCACTGTTTGACTAGTTGAGGGACTAATGCTGCCGCCCGCACCCGCCGAGGGTGTAACCGTCCAGGTCTGGCTTACGGTAGGGACATCGACAGCGATTGCGGGCTTGGCCAAAATCAGCAATAAAATGGCCAGCAAATGCACAATCTGCCGCATGAATTTAAAAAACTTGGCAATATTCGATATCATAAATATTGTCCATTCTGATGTAACGTTGATCGGGCACGCCGTCCGTAATTTGCGGCAAAAGTAGTGAAAGGTGGCTACCGCTTCGGTTCGGTGAATTGATGGGCAACAAGCTATTGGAATTTACAACCGCCCTTCCACAGGCAAATGTTGGGTAAGTTGTTATTGAATGTAGTTATGTAGTCCGAGTACCCTTTTGAGGTATCAAACCCATATGGGTCTACCGTCGCGTAGGAGCCGGGTTGGTAGTCATTCGTAGCGCCAGCGCGAAGACGGAGCACTTCAAAGTGAAGATGTGAACCAAGGTGTGTGCCCGCTGGTGAGGTATTGCCAGACAGAGCAATCTGCTGCCCCTCTGTCACTGAATCTCCAGGAGAAACGTGAGGACGACTCAAGTCCAAGTGGAGATATTGACTGATATAGCCATTCCCATGGTCAATACCAATGGCTCCCCAAGCGGCACAGCCTTTGGCGATACCCTTTGGAACACAACCACCGTTCAAGTTGACCACTGTGCCACTAGCGGCTGCGTATACTGGCGTCCCTGTTGTTGCAACGTAATCGTATCCGGGATGGGCCTCGTAATTAAGCGCAACATTTTTCGAGCATTTATCCGGCGCAGCACTATTAAGCCCGGTTCCATTGTAAAGGCTACTGAGCAATGAAGACCAAACGGCATTACCTGCTTTCGGATAACATGCTTGTGGGGCAGTAGGTGGATATTGTGCTGTTGCTTGAAATAGTTCGCCAGTAAACGATAGGATCGTGCCATCATGGTCGCTATATACAGCACTCATATTATGATCTAGCACGGTATTAATTGTATTCGGGGTATACGCTCCTTGTGGATATAGGCTCGTGGATAAAGGAAAGCTCAGGAATTGACTTGAACCGTTGACACTTGGATTGCTAAACCTAACCTTCCAAACACCATTTTCCTGAAAGAAAGTTTTTGTCCAGTTCGACGTATCTACAGCGACGCCAGAAGCATCGAGAGGCTTTTGCCAATCGTATTGATTCTTTGCTGCGTTTAACTGCAGTCGCAAGATTGTCGAGTCCGTTCCATTTATTAAGACGATGTACCATTTCCCCGTACTCGCAACTTGAAAAAAATACCATTCCATGTTTAAGGTATTTCCGGCTATGAGATTTGCCCACTGATTTGCAGTGGAACCATAAACGGTCTGATTTGCCTCCCCACCAACCAAGCTGATAGCCAAATACGAACTACTTGGCGTCAAAGCAGCGGTGGAGGAGCTTAAGGAAACTTTTTTATTGAGAAAATCAAGATTGGCCACAGATGCTTGATTGGCAAGCGCTACCCACGAACTATGTCCACTGTTGTTAAGGCCCAAGCCATAGGTCGTCCCTGCTGCTTCGGAGATGTACCATATACTTTGACCTGTATCTCTGAAATAGGCCCAAGATGTCACATGCGATGAGTTAAGTAGGGAATCAACCTCTGACTGTTGAGCAAGGGCAGAAACGGGCGAAAAAAATGCGCACGCCGCAATAAAAAGCATAAACAGCTTCAAACCAACTGTTGTTCTACGATACATGTTCATGCTTTCGCCCCCTCAAAAGTAGCTGTCTTTGCTGACCACGAGTGCAATGCTGACCACTCTACTCAGGTATTTACTTCGCGATGAACCGTGACGAAACCCAGCCTTTATTGCCGGATTTGTCGGTCACTTCCTCCCAGGTGCCCGATTTTCTGGATGTCGGGTACAAGATGGTTCCAGGGGAAAGTTCGCGGATGGCGCCGCTTTTCACGGACGGGCCGTGGAAAAGATGCCCCGAACGTTCCATTGCAACCGCTTGGCCGTTAGCAGGCGCGGCCGCCGGGTTGGCATCAGTTGCTACGACATTCGCCGCCGCCGCATTCGTTGGCAGGCCGCCCAGTTGCGCGACCATTTTGCTGTAGGCATCGAGATACGCCATGGCGACGACTTGGCCGAGTGCGGTGTTCGCGTAGCTCGATACGGCGGCGCCGCCGATGGCGCTGCCCGTCAAGATACCGCCACCGGCGCCGAAGCCGATATCGGTCTTCGATGCGGTTCCTTCCGTCATCGCCACTTGTTCCGAAGAGCGGGTGTCGGTGACGGCAAGGGTGACATCCGCAGATTTGTTGTTCAGGGTGATGTTGCTTGCGATGATGCCGCCGACACCGGGCACCACCGCACCGAGAAGCGCTCCGAGCGCGTTTCCGCCCGCATTGTTGTTGTTGGAGACGATGTCCGGGGTAATAAGGTAGTCGGCGGCCTTCACTTGGCCTTTTCCGACATTGGATCGGTGGCGCAGCGTACCGTTACGGGCAAGGGCCCGCTCTCGTTCGGAAAGGTCGAAGCCGCGGCCGCGATCGACTAGGGTGAAGCATCCCGATTTCAACGCAAAGACTTTAATCAAGGCTTCCGGCGACTGCAGTTGAAATTGCTGCCACCAGTTGTGATCCGGCTCGACTATGGCCGCCGTCCCGATGACGCGCGAGCAGTGGGGTAATGTTGCTTCCTGCTGCTTGCGTTGTTCCGACGCGGAACTCATGCCGGACTGGATTTCTTTGGTGACGTTTGCGCATCCGGCCAGTAAAAAAAGCACTGTAATAGCAAGAATGCTTGCTTTACTCATACTATCCCCCTTGTAACCGTAGGCACTTTGGTGAGCGATGAATATAGCAGATAAGAAAACAATAATGCAATCATTAATGTGCCCATGTTGTTTTCTTTTTCCACGCATATACTCGCCTCATGAAGCGACGATCAAAAGTTTCCCAGGCGGCCCTGGTCATCTCGCCGGGGGACCGGAACGAAGGCGGGATTCGACTCGGTGAGACGCAGGGGCTCGTGGCGCCGGTTCCCAACAAGACAACGACGGTGACCCTCCGCCTCTCGGGCCAGTGGCATGTCCTTTGGGAGCGGCTCAAGGCCTCGGTGCCGGGGGTCAGCGATGCCGAACTCTTGCGGCAGAGCGTGGCGCTCCGAATGGCCTTGGCCGCCGTGGACGGCAAGGGAGAGAAGCCGAAAGCATTCATCCAGTTCCACGATCAAGACGGGCGGCTTACCACGGTTGATTTGGAAGAGCATGTCGGTATTCGGACGCCGGAAGAAAAGGGATGAGTCCATGCCATTGACAACCGGGTACGTTTCCACCCAAGCTAGTACGCCTCAACACCGGGATGGGAGGCTTCAGATAAGCGCTCACGGAGGGTGAGCGGACCGGGCCTTCAGGCAGCGCTGCCCATGTCAATAGTTCCGCGCGGAAATCGACATGGGGGTGCAATGAAGAAGACCCGAAATACGGTTCCGCTGACACAGCGGGAAGTAAAGGCGTTCTTGAGTAGGCCCCAAATCCAGGTGGGGTTTGAGGTCGCGGTGACCTCCGAAATAGATCCTTCGGATGGCCGGAAACGCGCAAAGAGGCAAGACTGTTTTAATGCGCAATCAGCGTCGTGGCCCAAACAAAAGGGTACTAAGCGGTGAGCGCTGTATCGACTGGGTAAGCGTTCCTGACCTCGCTGGACGAAGAAGCCATTTCGAGGACGGAATCGTGCCATTTTGGATCAAAAGGACCTTTCTGCAGAAGGCCGAGAAAACATCCCTCCGGGCAGGCAATACCTGCCCGATATTTTTGGGTGCTTGGCGTGCCCGCCTCTCCACCATCTCGCGTCCTTAAGGATAATCCGGGTTGATATGAACACCCTCTCGATCTGGGTTTTCTCGCTGTACGCGGGCATGAGCGCCGTCACAGCCGTCGCGTATGCCTGGGATAAATCCAGAGCGCGGCGCGGCGGGCGGCGCGTATCCGAGCAAACCCTGCACCTGATGGCCGCGCTGGGCGGTTGGCCGGGCGCGGCGCTGGCCCAGCGGGCTTGCCGCCACAAAACCCGGAAAGCTTCGTTTCAAGCCGTATTCTGGCTCACTGTCGCCGCCCATCTTGCATTCTGGGCCTGGCTGTTGATTCGCCGCTACGCTTGAGTACCTGAACGGCGCGCCTGGTTTTCCCTGGCCTTGCCATCCGCCGGCATTCCGCACGTAGCGGCATCGATCCGGCCGCCGGTTCCGGGCGGCGTATCTGCTATCATGGCGGCCATGCTGAATATCACCCATCTCCATTACCTCGTCGGCGGCAAGCCGCTGTTCCAAGACGCCTCGCTGCAAGTCTTCGCCGAGCAGCGCATCGGGCTGGTCGGCACCAACGGCAGCGGAAAATCCACGCTATTTTCGCTGATACGCGGCGAACTCAAAGCCGACAGCGGCGACATTTCGCTGCAGGCCGGCAAGACCCTGGCCTACGTCGAGCAGGAAATCGCCAACTCCGAGCGCGCCGCGCTGGACTTCGTTCTCGACGGCGATGCCGAGTTGCGCCGCCTGGAACGGGAACTCGCGCGGGACCATCACGACGACGTCTGGTTCGAGGCCCAGCACCGCTTCGAGGCCATAGCCGCCTATACCGCCCCGGCGCGGGCGGCGACTTTGCTGAACGGGCTGGGATTCGCCACCGCCGACCTGCAGCGCCCGGTGGCCAGCTTTTCCGGCGGCTGGCGCATGCGCCTGAACTTGGCCCGCGCGCTGATGCGCCGCGCCGATTTGCTGCTGCTGGACGAACCCACCAACCACCTGGACTTGGAAGCCATCCTGTGGCTGGAACAGTATCTGGCGCGCTATCCCGGCAGCCTGCTGATCGTGTCGCACGACCGGGAGTTCCTCAACGCCTGCGTCAACCGCATCGCCCACCTCAACAACAAGACCATAGACGTCTACAGCGGCAGCTACGACGACTTCGAGCGCGCCCGCGCCGAGCGGGCGGCGCAGTTGAACGAGAAAATCCGCCAGCAGAATGCGAAAATCGCCCACCTGGAAGATTTCGTGCGCCGCTTCCGCGCCAAGGCCACCAAGGCGAAGCAGGCGCAGAGCCGCCTGAAAGCGCTGGAGCGGCTGGAGCGCATCGCCCCGGCGCACCTCGAAAGCGGCCATTTCGAACTAGAAATCGAAGCCCCGGAGCGCGGCCCCGACACCCTGCTGCGCGCGGAAGGTGTGGGGTTCTGCTACGGCGAGCGCATACTGCTCGGCCGGGTCAACCTGACCCTCCGCGCCGGTGCGCGCATCGCGCTGCTGGGACCGAACGGTGCGGGAAAATCGACCCTGATCAAGCTGCTGGCGGGCGAATTGCAGCCCACCGAAGGGCGGCTGGAAATCGCCCCGGATATCCGCATCGGCTACTTCGCCCAGCACCAGCTTGAACACCTCGACAGCGCGGCCACGCCTCTCGCCCACCTGGAGCGCATCGCGCCCGGCAGCACCGCTCAGGAGCTGCGCAATTTTCTCGGGCGTTTCGGCTTGGGCGGCGAGGACGAGAACAGGCCGGTGGGCGGTTTTTCCGGCGGCGAAAAAAGCCGCTTGGCATTGGCGCTGCTGGCCTGGCAAAAACCCCATTTGCTGCTGCTCGACGAACCCACCAACCATCTCGACCTGGACATGCGCGACGCCCTCACCGTGGCGCTGGAGGAATACACCGGGGCGATGGTCTTGGTGTCCCACGACCGCAGCCTGATCCGCGCCAGCGCCGACGAATTGTGGCTGGTGGCCGACGGCGGCGCGGTGCCTTTCGACGGCGATTTGGAAGATTACCGCACCTGGGTGGAAACCCGCCGCGCCGCCGTGGAAACGCCCGCCAAGCCGGCCGCGGAGAAACCCAAGCGCGAAGCTCCGGTGAAGAAAAAGGCGCTGCTGTCGAAGCAGGCTAAACTGGAAACGGAGCTGAACCAAGCCCAGGCGGACTTGAGCGAAATCCAGCGCCGCCTGGCCGACCCCGCCACCTACGCCAACCCAGCCGATCCGGCCATCGCCGAACTCAACGGACGGAGGGAAGCGCTGGAAGCGAAAGTGACAGCGCTGGAAGAAGCCTGGCTGGAATTGGAAATGGCCTTGGAAGAAGCGATTTAACGGCTTTATTCTATCTCGCTATTTGCAACCTGAGCTTGGATCGAACGCTTTTTACTGTTGAACGATCCTGATTCACGAAAAATTGTTTTAGTTGGAAACTAGCTTTTCGAGCCATCGGGTCGAAAAGAGCCATTGCTTGAGTTTCTTTTGAAGTTCCACACTTTCCACTGACCGGAAGCAAATCACAAAGCAGCCAAAGCCTTGGCAACCCCATCGGCCCGCTTGTCGGCCATAGCGGACTGTGGGTATTTTATTAGAGTGTCGCCTGCCGGATGTCCGCTTTTAGTTTCGAACTGCATCCAATGTGCGGAATTTCAACCAAAGAAGGTATGGCTCTACTCATTGATGGATGATATTTCTTCGACACCAGCAATCTCAGCGAGCATTCCCATGTAGCTCTTGAGATTTACCTGCAATTCCTTCAACTCTTTTCTAAAAAGAGCGCACTGTTTACGATCTTTAAATGCCCCTTCTTCAGATAGCTTATGCCAGCAAGCCGTGAAGGGTCGAACTATTTGGTTTAGAACGATGATGGCGATTTTTGCAAATCCTATTGAGTCTTTCCCATATTTTCTCAATATACCTCTGGTAATGCCAAAGAGGCTGTATACACTTTCCAAAGCACTAGATTCCATCCCCGAATTATCAGGCAGGGGCTGAGTGGCGATTCTCGTCAGCAACTCTACATACATTTCCCAAGCCGCCTCAGAATCTTTAACTTGAGGCTCCCATTCGGATTCAACGAACCCAAGGTTGAGCTTCAACCCTTTCATATCCCAGTTTTCAAAAAGCTTTTTTATCTTCATAGTTAAAATATCCCGACATGCCAGTGCGATTCTAATCAGGTAATTTTCCCGCTAGATTGGTCAACCCTTTTCTGTGCAGCCGAGAAATCAAATGGGTCATCTAGAACTAAGTTCATTCCCCTCTTATTCTGCTGCTCTAACTCATAAAGGAAAGTGGCTACATCTTCACTGGAAATTAATTTTTTGCTTTCACCAATGTGGTTCTTATAGCCGATTGATGCAAGGTCAATAGGCGGGGCAGATTTACCAAAGTAGTAAAAATGATTTGATACCAGTACGTTCTCGGAGGATGTATCTCTCCCCATATTTTTTTGGTTTGTCGTGCCATCCGAGTTGCTGTGGTGTGAGTCTTCTTGGATCCAAGCATCGCTCCCTGGCTCTTGATGATATATGTTATCCCCCACCATCATTACTAGACTACCGTTCCTCGCCGGCCTCTTTCTATAGAACCGTGCATCAGACCAATATTCATTAAAAGTTAAAATCTCAGAAACCTTCATTAGATAGATACTTTTACCTGTCGCATTTAGTCGGCGTCCACCAACCCCCATAATCCAATCGCCAATCTGTGCGTGACGCCTTATTTTTGGCTTGCATGTGGCAAGAGTGCAATATCCATGAAATGGATTTGGAGCAAAACCAAAGTCTCGGTCAACGACGTAAATGTAAAGGTAATTGCCCATTGCTTCTAACAGACTGGATGATAACCGTCTTGCCTTGAGCTTGGGCTGCCGTCAGGGTTTTGGAATATCGAGTTGCCGTTAACAGCATTTATTATGCTTTCTGCGTTCCAACCGACCCACGATGTACCATAATTCTTTAGTGCCTCCGGTAGCTCAACTTTGTCTTTCAGGCCTTGTTCATAAACACCCACTATGTTCTTGCCTTGTCTTTGAGCTTCTTTAATCTCCCAGTTTACCCAAGGCCGAGTATGCGTTTCCTTGCCTACGAGAACGATAACCGTACCAGCCCAAGACATTTTCATTCTGAGCAATCTCTCGATGGTCTTCTCTTTGACAAGCCCCTTATCTAACCTCTCTTGGTTAGCAGGTTTCGCACGAATCGAACTATTCCGTATTTCGCAACCATTCTTGCTGAGTAAGTTCGTCATCTTATCGACTAAGGCATCATCTTTGTGATGATGGCTAATAAACACGTTTTTCTTCATGCTCATTTATTTCTCCTTAGACTTAGATGCAAAGGATCACTGGGCTTTATCCGTGGCTTTATTTTTGTCAGGCAACTTATTCGCGTCAAGGTTTTTCGTGTCCGACATCGATTTTTCGCTATCCAATGTAGATTTCCGCTCACTCGGTTTAGCTACTTCACCGTTTGAGTGATTAATCTGGAAGATCACCAAACCCACAACCAAAGTGGACAGTATCGATACCGTTGCGATAAGGCCCGTAACTTTATTATTAACTTTGTGAACCTCATCCTTGATGTCATCCTTAAATGATTTAACACTTTCAGAAATTGTTTGTGGTGAGAAAATAGGGCCGTGAATTGGATCTAGTATCTTGAGATCTAAGTCGGTAATTGGAGGGTGGATTTTTTGTTTTTTGGTTTGGCGATCTAAGTCCGCAAGCCACATTAAAAAGAGGGGCATCCCACGTTGAAGTTTTATCGGCATAGGGCCTGCGTTAAACACAGAAAAAACCAAACGCCCTTTATAGCCCGGATCAACATGAAACCCTGAAACGTTCACAAGCCCTTTGAATTTTGTTGATGCCTTCATCGAAATAAACGCAATACACTTATCCGATATGCTGACCGCCTCTTCTGTCAGTAGGAAAGCGAACTGCCCTGATGGGATGTTAAAAGCCTCGTCTTTAGCTAGCTTTCTTTTAGTGTTTTGACTTGGGTTAGGTTCATAGCTATCTGGCGTAATAAATACTTCTGGGCCAACGTGCAACGTATACGAGGCACAGTCAATATTCTCAGCTCCATACCCCTCCGTTGTTATACAACTTGCTAGCTCTTCTTCAAGTTTTTCTCCGCTCCAGAATGGCATTTCCTCCCCCCCCATGTTTTGTTAGCCAAAGATTCCAAATATTGACTAAGGTCTGATTCCTACACAACTCAATTGCCTCACGCATTTCACGCTTCCAGCCTCTTTTTCTTGCTGCATAGGCGCAACAAATTAGGAATAAATTCTTATACCCTGTTGGCATGCCAGAACGATCAATGGAGATAAGGGAGCTGAGTTCTGCTGCTGTTAATTTGTTGGAGGCGAGCAAATGTAATCGGCTATACACCGAGCTGATAACCTCGTCCGAATAGTGCTTGCTCAGTGCCAGGTTGTCAGTGTTTTTAACTGATTCGCGATCGTGATCCAGTGAGTATTGCTCAAGATCATGAGAGTAAGCATGAAGGCTGTCGCTAATTTGGTAGTACGTGCCTAATTCTAAATTTAACCAGCCTGCTAATATTTCTTGAAGAGTTGTGAATTGGATAATGTTATATGGCATACCAAGAAACACATCATTGCTTCTCATTACTTGGAGCCACTCAAGTTTATTATTCCGTATTTTTGGCATTGAACAAATATTGCATGGAATATCCGCCGCAGCAGGTTCGCCTTTGCTCTTTGGAAAATCAGTTCTAGGATCCCATAGCTGAATAACGACCTGTCGCGTCTCAGGATTATTTGTTAATGCTTGGTATGTCGCTTCCAATTGATCTAGGCCAAATTGTTTTTTAATCCTATATCCATATGCGCCATGGTATATATTTCCATTGCCTGCGAATTTCGGCAAACTTGGATTCCAGAAATTTATAAATTCGGCATTGTTATCACCATTTAATATCCAGAAAACTTCAGCTATTGCGAATGCTGGGCTAATTGCAGGGGTTCTAGAAGTAATCCAACGTTGCCTTGGATCTGATATTTGAAAGCTGGCGTGTATTAATTCTTTACTCTCACCCAGCCGAGTCATTTGGTTTGCGCTATCACCATTGATTAGCGTATCGGTAACCTCTCGCCAAACGCTATTCGCATCAGAACCTTCAAAAGTGTTAAACATCTGCCGCACGCCCCACAGCTATTCGATTATTAATATCCCATTTTGGAGGATACCAGGGCTCTAACTTGCCTAACTTCATTTGGAATGTTTGTTTAATTCGCGTTCTTTTCGATTGCCCCAGTATTTCTGGGAATTTTACCCGCGCATATTTATCTGTCTCACAGAATATGTTTTGGCAATCTATCAATTGCAATTGCCGGCCCCATAGCGTCTTAAAG
>JAIOJO010000302.1 GCA_019911985.1 Sulfuricellaceae bacterium
AATAAGCGGTGGACTTCACGTCACGGAAATCGATCTGGCTCATAATATACTTATCCGTCGCATTCTTGTCGCTACCATTCAAAGCCACGCCGAATACCGATTCCTTCTTACCGGGAATGTCGATACGGTAAACCTTGGTCACGCCGAACTTAGCGGTTTTCAGGTGATCTTCAACGGCCTTGACCGCTTCATCGTAACTGCCATACTCAGCCAGAGTTTTAGGCTCGTTGAAATACTCCATGCCGAAAGTGTAGTGATATTTGCGCAATTGCGAAGGCGACAGTCCCTTGGCCCCGAATTCCTCAACCTTACCCAGCGCCTTCTCCAGAGACGCCTCGACATTTTTCAGGTCGCCTTTCATACGGTAAGCGTTCGCCATGTATTCCGCATTGGTATAAGAAACCTGAACCTCATCCTTAACCTTAGTAATTGCAACGCGCTGAGCCGCACCGAAGCCCCCCATGTCGGATTTGGCGGCATTGCTTTTCAACTCGTTGTTGGTCACGATCAGAATCGTCGCGTTCGGATAAGGCGAGTAAGTGCCGACAATAGCAAAGCCGTTCGCCGTTAATGCCGCTTTTACCGCATCGGCTTTTTCAGCCACGCTACCCGCACCCTTTGAGGCCAGCACAAAGGGTTTCAGCCCATCGGCAACGGCGGACTGCACCCCAAAGATCAATGCTGCAACAGCCAATACATACATAAATTGTTTCTTCATTTTACGTCTCTCCAGCTTATTTGGTATAAAAAAACGGGGCTGAAATTTGCATTCCAGCCCCGCCGCATTACGTCATATCGCTAAGCCTCAGCTTAGAAATGTTTACCGTATGCGATACCCAGCGAGTCTTGATACATCTTGATTGTATCGGTGCCGCCAACTGGGAAGTAGGCCGTATTCGGCGAACCGGAAACGGAGTTTTCAGCCGCGTGCATGTAGCTCATGGTGATTTCAGACGCGTTATCCAAGGCATAGGTAAAACCCAAGGTGTACATGTCTTGGACTATGCCGGGAGCAATGATGTTGAAGGTAACATCGCGCGATTGGATCGGGTTTTGGGTCCGGTTGTAGCCCGCGCGCAGCGTGGTTTTATCCGTGTACTTGTATTCCACGCCGAGTTTGAAGACATCGACATTACCCCAGCCGAAGCCGATTCCATTCGAGCCGCCAAGGCAAGCCGTGCCAGCGCCAGGGCCGAAAGGTTGGTTTGGCGTGCAGCCTGCTTGCGTGCTGGGATCATTAATCGCTTTGATTCCACCGTAGTTGATGCGCTGGTAATCGGCGGCAAGCAACACCTTAGGCGTCGCTTGAACGGCAATTCCCAAGCTCCAGTTTTCAGGGATGTCGAAGCTGCCTTGGTCAGCGAATAGGCCTTTGTATCTATCGAACTTGCTCATGCTGATCTTACTGGAATAAGCAGCGCCCAGCGTCACGCTGTTGGATACTTTGCCCATCCAGCCAACACGCACACCCCAACCGCTTGCCGTATCGTCGCCTTGATCCGTCAAATTGGCCGGGCTAGAAGAAATTCCCGAAAACGCATTTAAACCTTCAGCTTTAAATTTTTGGTAGCCGAACAAAGGAGAGATACCGAACGAATTGTTTTGATTCACTTTGTACGCCAGGGTCGGCGCAATAATCAACTGCTGCAAATTCATGCCCAAACCGGGGTCGGCTTTGCCACACAACAAATTCTGTGTTTTAGCTATCGAAGGATTTGCGCCACCCGTGCATGAAGCCGGGGAAGTTTGACCACCAGGGTATTCGGTATTCATACCGCCGTTGCCATAAACGGTGACACCCAGCGACATATTCTGGTTCAGAAGCTTATTGTAGCCAAACTCAGGAATGAAGAAATTATTGTGACCGCTGTCCGCTTTGCCATTCGGGCCGAAACCGCCGCCGGAACCGGAACGTTCGGCCGTACGGATAGGCCTGAACCAATCGATACCCACGTCCAAACGGTCACCCGCGAAGACCATGCTAGCCGGATTGTTGGCGCCGCCCATTGCATCGTCGGCCATAGCCGTCGCTGCGCCACCCATGCCCTTGGCTTTCATACCATAACCATGGGAAAAGTATCCATCGGTCGCCGCGGCGATGCCCGGCAAGGCCAAACCTGCAACGGCCAGAACTGTCGTAATTTTCTTCAATTTAATCATTTACTTGCCCTCCACTGAGCGTTATATCGAACGGGTTAATACGGTTACGCTAAATTTATAGTCTTTTCTAACCACCGTGAGCAATATTACATTAACGCTATCAGCAAACAAGCAAGCCTCACCCGTTTTATTGAATTTTTCCGATTTTTTGGCCTGGCGATTCGGCAACTGTTGCTAAATCGCAACACACTGAAATACATCACTTTATTAGCAAATTCTAATATCGATCAGAGAGGGCGCGAACGAACTTACTTCTACGGAAGCACATCAGTTTGGCGAATGCCAACGCGGGAGCATACGCACGCAAAAAAACGGCAGAGGACTATAGTTCTCTGCCGTTTTTTACAACCGCCGATATCTGATCAGATAAACAGCGTTATATCAGCCTCACCCGCGAACTCAAAGAATTTGGCGGCGCCGGCATATTCCAAGCCATCGATAAATTCGCTATGTTCGAAACCGAAGAGGTCTACCGTCATTTGACACACGATGAACTTAACTTCAGCCTCCTGGCTAAGCATACGCAATTCCTCGATACTTGCCACACCCTCATTTTTAATGGTTTGCTTCATTAGCACGGTCGCCAACGACTCGAAGCCGGGAACGATGGCTTGTATTGCATTGGGTATATTCCAATTTATTTTCTTGAACCATTCGGGGCCAAATGGCATCTTCATCGGCATGCCGGGGTTGCCCAAAGGACTGACTTTCAAACTGTCTACATCCTTTTTTACCAAATTCAAACCGTAAAAGGTAAAGAAAATTTCAACTTCATAACCCAATGCCGCCGCAGTGGACGCCAAGATAAACGGGGGGTAAGCCCAATCCAGCGTACCTTTGGTCGCAATAATCGCCAGCTTTTTTTGTTCCATCGTCTGTCCTCCGAGAGAGTTTGCGGTTTTAATTTTTCTCGTTAAATTACTATGCGGCGATTACTTCTTTTTCATGAAAAACTGATACTCGCCACCCGCTTCGGCGGAAGACAACAATTCATTTCCCGTCTGCTTGGCAAATGCAGCCATGTCCTTGACAGAACCTGGGTCGGTCGCGATTACTTTTAACACTTGGCCGGCAGCCAATTCGCCCAGCGCCTTTTTGGTGCGCAAAATAGGCAGAGGGCAATTCAAACCTTTAGCATCCAACTCTTTATCGAAATTCATTATGCGCTTACTCCTTACTCTTGTGTTTTATGATGAAAAAGAAAGGGGTAATTTATAATCCAGGCTTCACGATATTGCAACAAATTTTTGCCCTTTTCTGGCGCCACACCTGCTTAAACGATGCTGCCGAGGGAATTCCCCGAACCCACCCAGGCCAGAATTCCACCGCGCAAATTAAATACATTATCAAAGCCTTTCGAAGCCATAAAAGCACAAGCTTGAGCCGAGCGCGCCCCGCTATGGCAATAAATCACCGTTGGCCGTTCTTTGCACATCTCCTCCGATTTCATCGGCAGCAAATAGAGCGGAACGTGCATAGCCCCATCGATCCCGCCACGCTGAATTTCCGCTTCGGTGCGCACATCGACCAAAACCACCTCAGAGTCTTGCTTTAGGTTATTGAATTCGTGAACATCTATTTCCCTGATTCCAAACATAGTATTCATCTCCGCAATTTTCGAACTGTTTAAGCAATCGCATGGTATATGCAATAATACTAATATTCAATACTCCCCTTAGGGTAAAAGGCTGTTTATGTCGATTGGCCCTTACCGAGCATTCATTCGCGCAACCATAATCCCGATTTGCCGCCACGCTTTTCCAGCAAACGAATAGCACCAATTTCCATCCCGCGCTCAACCGCCTTGCACATATCGTAAATCGTCAACAAACCTACGCTGGCGGCCGTCAATGCCTCCATTTCCACGCCGGTGCGCCCGAAGGTTTCAGCGCTTACCTGGCATTCGATTTCGCTCCGCGCTTCGTCGATGTGAAAATCGACCGCGACACGAGTCAATGCCAAGGGGTGGCACAAGGGGATCAGATCGGCGGTGCGCTTTGCGCCTTGGATCGCGGCAATCCGGGCAACACCGAGAACATCGCCCTTCTTGCTGCCGCCAGCCAAAATCAATTGCAAGGTTTCCGGCTGCATTCGTATTACCCCAGCGGCGCGCGCCACCCGAAGCGTCTCGGCTTTCTCGCCGACATCGACCATATGCGCTCGGCCTTGTTGGTCGAAATGCGTAAATTCGCTCATAATCCGTTAACTCACCTTTGCTGAACTAATCGACTGAACGGATATCATAGCATCACCATGAATGCACTCTCCGCCCAACTCCGTTCGTATTTGCTTTATCTCGTAATCGCCCTGTTACCGTTCACGCCGCGAGCGATAGCGGACGGCCTCCCCAATCTTGGGGAAAATTCCCAAGCGGTCCTTACGCCGCAGCAAGAACGCCGCCTGGGCGAAGAAATTATGCAGGAAATCAGGCAAGACCGGACTTTCTACGACGACCCTGAAGTCACCGAGTATTTAAACGACATCGGGTACCGGCTGGTAGCCAATAGCGCCGACAGCAGCCTGCATTTCGAGTTTTTCGCAATCCGCGACAACACGCTCAACGCCTTTGCGCTTCCCGGAGGCTTCATTGGCGTACATACCGGGCTCATCCTTTCCGCGCAAAGCGAATCCGAACTTGCCAGCGTTTTAGCGCATGAAATCGCCCACGTCACCCAACATCATATTGCGCGCATGGTCGCGCACCAGCAGCAAAGCACACTACCCACCCTCGCCGCTCTAGCCGTGGCCATCCTCGCGGCCCGTACCAATCCCCAAATTTCCGAAGGGGCACTTGCCGCTGCCCAAGCCGGGGCGGTGCAAAGTCAATTGAACTTCACTCGGGAGAACGAAGAGGAAGCCGATCGCATTGGCCTACAAACGCTAACTCGATCTCATTTCGATCCGCGTGCGATGGAAAGCTTCTTCGAACGCCTGCAAAAATTCGGCCGTCTCTATGACAATAACGCCCCAGCCTACCTGCGCACACATCCGGTAACTTCGGATCGGATTGCCGAAATCGAAAACCGCGTGAGCGCCCTTCCCTACCGTCAGGTACCGGACAGCCTGGATTTCCAGTTGATACGCGCCAAGCTTCGCGCCGATCTAAACACGCCGCAAGAAGCCGTAAAGGAATTCAACACCAGTTTAGCCGAAAAAAAATACAATAACGAAACGGCCCAACGATACGGCTTGGCACGCGCGCTGATGCAGCTTGGCCAGCTTTCACAAGCAGAACAAATTCTGATGCAGCTACGCAAACTCAAACCGGACAGCGCCATAATCGAAACACAGTGGGCCGAATTGGCCAGCGCCGAAAACAACAAGGCAGAAGCGGTTAAGCGTTACCGTGCGGCTCAGCAGCTATACCCCGGCCACCACGCGCTTGCCTACGGCTACGCTACAGCCCTGCTGCAAAACGGTCAGACTGGCGATGCGCTCAAGTTCCTAAGCGACAGGCTCCAACTCTACAAGGACGATTACCATTTATATGAATTACAGGCTAAAGCCTACGCAGCACTGGGCAATGGACTGCTTAGCCACCAAGCTCAAGCAGAAGCTTATGTCCGCCTAGGCAACCTTTCCGCCGCAATAGACCAACTACAGATCGCGCTGAAGCAAGGCAAGGGTAATTTCTACCAATTATCCATTGCCGAAGCGCGCTTACGTGAACTACGCGCACAAAATAGCGCCGCACATAAAAAACAAAAGGGGCCTTGATCCTGTCGAATTGATTTAGTCCATTAATACTAACCCGCAGTAAACAAAAGACAATTTCCAAAAAAACGCTTGCGCATAACAATGCACATTGATTATCCTAAGCACTACCCGCCGATTCACCCCATCGGCATACTGAGGCATAATGGCTGCCTAAGCTGCTAGCCTAACTACGAAACGGGGAACCGTCTTGGATTACACAAAGGAGGATGTTATGAGGAGAATAAAAGCCGCCCTGCTGATTGCTGGCGTTCTAAGCGCAAGTTGCTTGGCGCAGGCGCAGGATGCTACCCATGAAGAAACAGGACAGAGTCTCGCTTTCGACAACAAAAAAGGGAACTGTTTAGCATGCCACGCCATTCCCAACGCCCACGCGGAAATGCCGGGAAATATCGCCCCGCCGCTGCTTGCGATGAAGTTGCGCTATCCGGACAAATCCAAGCTGCGCGCGCAAATATGGGACGCAACCATAGCCAATCCGAAAACCTCGATGCCCCCGTTCGGGAAGCACAAGATACTGACCGAAGAAGAAATCGACAAAGTTACCGACTTTATTTACAGCATGTAATTCACGAACCAAGGAGAAGTAAGCATGAACCAATTCCGCAGAACCTTCCTCAAAGGTGCTAGCGCTTCCGGTGCTATTGCGGCTGCCATTGCCGCCGGGCTACTCAAACCCGGCCAGGTTTTAGCCGCCGAATGGAATAAAGCCGCCTTTACCGCAACCAAGCTGGAAGATGCGCTAAAAGCCGTTAACGGCACGAATGCTGCCGAAAGCAAACAAATCATCGTCAAGGCCCCCGATATCGCCGAAAACGGTGCGGTTGTGCCGGTGGAAGTTATTAGCAACATCCCCAATACGGAAGCTATCGACATCGTCATCGAGACCAACGTCAATCCATTGACGGCGTCCTACCAATTGGAAAACGGTGCCGTGGGATACATCTCCACCCGCGTCAAGATGGCCAAAAGTTCAAAAGTTCGCGCCATCGTCAAAGCGGGCGGCAAAACATACACGGCAGCGAAAGAAGTCAAGGTCACTATCGGTGGATGCGGCGGCTAAGTAAAGCCAACACTAATCCATAAATTTAAAATTTTAGGAAAAAGGAAAATACAATGGCTGAACCGATGAAAATTCGCGCCACCATGGAGGGCGACGTGGCCGACATCAAAGTACTGATGAACCACATCATGGAAACAGGACTGCGCAAAGACCCAAAAACCGGGAAACTGATCCCAGCCCATTTTATCCAGCAAGTTTTGGCCACGCTAAACGGCAAAACCGTACTGGACTCCCAATGGAGCCAGGCAATCTCGAAAAACCCATTCCTCGGTTTTAAGGTCAAAGGCGCAAAGGTCGGCGACAAGGTAACCGTTAGCTGGGCTGACAACATGGGCGAAAAAAACAGTATCGAAACCGCCATCAAGTGATGTCTGGAAGGCCGGGCGAATCGCTCGGCCGCTCATTGCAACACCCCATGGATGAGGAGGAACACATGAAAAAACTACTGCCTATACTACTTGGCGCCACCTTGGCCGCCGGTGCTATGAATGCCCTAGCCAGCCCTGCGCAAGACCTGAAAGATATTCATCACTATTTAGAACACAAAAGCCCTAAGGTCAAACTTCAGAGTTATGTCTATGGCGCGCTCGCCTACGATGCCGATGCCTTGAACCAATATAAAAGCATCATGTCCTTCCCGCCCTTCGATACCGCTATCGAAGAAGGCAAAAAAATGTGG
>JAIOJO010000303.1 GCA_019911985.1 Sulfuricellaceae bacterium
CTTCCCGCCATTCCCGGCGCCGCCTCAGGCTCCCGCCTGAAACCGTACCTCCCCACGCGCTTTTCCAGCGCGCCGCAAAGCGCTCGCAACAAATCGCGCCCCTCGTCATTATTCCGCAATAGGCATTAGACATCGTCTATCTCCTGCATAATCCAACCCGGCTTCGATAGCGCGACACAGCGTCCAGCTTGACCTGAGTGCTTCCAGCCGCAAAACGCTCACAAACTTCATGACCGCTTCGTCTTACCGTCGGGAGAATAATTTCTGGCGGTTAACGGCATCGCGGATCGGCTCGATTCAGTCGAACAAAAAATAATTAAGGCATCGGGTCTGAACATCGGACACGCAGGCCCTTCAACGATCTCCGCATCGTTGCCATTAGACATTTCCCCCATTTGCTCCATCGCATTGGTGTGCGTCGCCGCGCTTTGCGCACGGCCGTACGCCAAAAACCAAAACAAAGGGAAATGCCGTGAAGAAAACAAGTTTTTGCCATCCGGAAACAACCGTCTCTGCGAACGATGAAAAACACGCCGCCGCCACGGCACCAAGCGATAGGCAGCTACTCGATTCATTCGCCACCGGAGACCCCCTAGCCCTACGCGTCTTGATAAACCGCTACCAGAATTATCTTCACAAGCAATGCCGCATCCTGATGCGCGGGAACCCCGACGACGCCAAGGACTTGTTCAGCTTGGTTATCCTGAAGTTCTACAGTGAGCAACCGGAGCAACTCAGGAAGGTCCGCCATCTCGGCGGCTGGTTAAACCGAGTCGCGCGCAACAAATACATCGACATCCTGCGCGAACGCCAAGCCGACGAGCGGCGCGACCAAGGCTACGGATACTTGGATCAAGTATTGGAAAACTTCCCGCCTTCGCCCGAACAAATAGCCATCAACGCCGAACTATCCCGTCACATCCACTCCGCATTCGAACAATTACCGGATCGCATACGCTTGGCCGCCAAACTGCGCTTCGAGGAAGACGCCTCCTACGAAACGATTTCCAACGCGCTCGACATCTCCCAGGTTTGCGCTCGCAAACGCGTTCAAGACGCCCGCCGCCTGCTGTCTTCTTCCCTCGGCCGCTACCTGGACGCAGGGCGGCCACCCGGTCACCGCGGCGGCAAAACCGCCGCTTGCCGCTCTCCCCTGAATAAAAAACCGGCAGCCCGAAAATCGGCCTTCGACGACAAGGGCAATGGAGAGCTGCAATGAATACCTTCGCCGACCCGCTCTTGGGAATAACCTCACCGCAGGACTCCCGTTGGCTGGGCGACTTGCGGGTCAGTTGGCAGGCCAATCGAATCGCTCCGGATGCCTGGAATGTCCACGGCGAGCTGCAATTGGGCGAAGCCGAAAGCCTCTTTGCACTCGACGCTCTCTCCCCGGCGCAGCCATTTCAGCTTTACTCGTCACCCGAACTCGCCTGGGGAAAATTGCTCTTGCAAAGCGACGAAAGCGGCCGTTTCATCCGCTTCATGATCGAGTACCGCTGCGGCGCCGCAACAGAACAGCCGACCCGCTTGTGCTCCTGGAAAGTATGCCGTCCCTGCGCAGCGGTAGCGCCCCGCGAAGGCCGGCAAACATTCGGCGCAGACGGATGGATCAAAGTCGGGTGGAGCATAGCCGGGTCGGAGGCGGCTTGTCTCGCCGTGACCATCAGGCTGAGCCTCTACGACGACGCGACGGTGCGAGAAAAAACGCTCACCCCCCTGAAACCCGCATGGTGGGAAATCTTGGACTCACGCGACGGGCATACTGAAGTGGGGTTCTCCTTGCACGTCGATTCCACGGGCAACGCATGGGTGGAGATGCTTATTTTGCACGCGGAATTCCCCGCCGAATCCGCCGAGCTGGCCCGCTTTCCGGTCGCCCCCGCTCCGCCCGCGCCGATCCAGGACGGCACGCCCAACAGCGGCGTCATCATCGGGCGCCCGCGCGAGTTCGCCTCCTTCGTTTATCCGCGCGGGATGCAAGCGCCTAGCGCGGCGCAACTGTCGCGCCGCTTTGTCCCGGCGAGCAACGCCTCGCCTTTCCAGGCGACGCTCGCCAGCCTGAAGACGGGTAAAGACAGAAAAGGCATGCAAGCGGCGGCACAAGACTTTGTCGCTCCGGACTCCAAGAGCTATCCTGGCCAATACGTCGACGATATCGCGTCGCTGCCGCCTCCCATGGGGCGGATCGAAGGCGCGCAAGTGCGCGCCTTATTGGCGATGCAGCCGAACTCGCTGGACGAACTGCAAGCCGCCGTAACGGCCCTTCTGGGCGTGCCCATTGCCGAGTTTCTCGGATCGCAGGCCTACCCCGGCCAGTTAATGCAACTGCAAAATAGTGT
>JAIOJO010000304.1 GCA_019911985.1 Sulfuricellaceae bacterium
ATATTGTGCCATATTAGCACTTTAACAACGTCTAATCCGGCCTTGGATAGTCCAATGTCGCGAGTTTTTGGACAAATTGCAGGTCACCAGCCAGTAGCGGTCAGATGTCCATAATAACCTGACCGACCGCTTCGGCCGAACACCAGTCAATCCTAGGTTCGCCAGGTAAGCAATCAGGCACGACAAGCAACCCGAACCGGCTTTCATCAAAACCGGCACGAACAAAAAATCCCCAAGGTATCCTTGGGGTGTCCCGTGAAGAATAATTTGCCCCCCCAATTCTTTGTGAAGACCTGTTATTGGTGCTATTATTGGCACGTCTAACAGAACAATTGGTGAATCATGGCAAATCTTATTCTCGCAGAAACAACCGCAAGTGTTTCCGAATTGAAAAAGAATCCGATGGGCACGGTTGCCGCTGGCGATGGTTTTCCAGTTGCAATCCTCAACCGGAACGAACCGGTCTTCTATTGCGTGCCAGCGAAAGCTTACGAGGCACTGATGGATAAGCTCGAAGACCTGGAGCTAAACGCCATCGCCGATGCCCGTGAAGGCCAAGCCGTCATCAAGGTCGGTCTAGATGAGCTTTGAGCTTGGCTTTCTGGAAGAAGCCCTGAAAGAGTGGCGCAAGCTCGATAGCAATATACGAGAGCAATTCAAAGCAAAATTGACCGAGCGGTTGGCGAATCCTCGTATACCCTCTGCCAAGCTAAGTGGTCGCAAAGACCGGTATAAGATCAAATTGCGCAGCGTCGGCTATCGGCTCGTGTACGAAGTACGGGAAAGTGAGCTAATCGTGATTGTTGTCGCAGTCGGCAAGCGCGAGCGCAACGCAGTTTACCAGGCAGCCGCGAAACGGTAGCTCCATCGCGGTTGGATGGCATAACGTTGCCGGAACGGCAACGTTATGCTTCCGGTGCAGAGGTTTTTTCATGGCCGTTTTGTTTGGTGGAGACGAGGAGGATCGAACTCCCGACCTCCGCATTGCGAACGCCGCGCTCTCCCAGCTGAGCTACGTCCCCAGAAATTCTGCGGCTATTATAGCCAGCGTGCCGGAGAAAGGTAAATATCCTGCGCGAACTAGCGGTTTGAGCGGCGGTAGGCCCAGGCCATCATGGCGATTCCGGCGGCGATCATGGGCAGGCTGAGCCATTGGCCCATGCTCAAGTTCATCGCCAGCAGGCCGAGGAAGTCGTCCGGTTCGCGGGTGAATTCGACCAGGAAGCGGAAGCTGCCGTAGCCGAGCAGGAACAGCGCGGAGACGGCGCCGAGGGGGCGGCGCTTGGACGAGAACAGCCACAATAGCGTGAACAGCACGACGCCTTCCAGCGCGAATTCGTAGAGTTGCGAGGGGTGGCGCAGGAGCTGGTCGTGCTGCGGGAAGACCATGCCCCAGGGCACATCGGTGGGGCGGCCCCACAGTTCGCCGTTGATGAAGTTGCCGATGCGCCCGGCGCCCAGGCCCAGCGGCACTAGCGGGGCGATGAAGTCGGTGATGGTGAGCCAGGATTTGCCGCTTTTGCGGCCAAACAGCCACATCGCGGCGAGTACGCCGAGAAAGCCGCCGTGGAAGGCCATGCCGCCTTGCCAGACGGCGAAAATCTCCAGCGGGTGGCTGAAGTAATATCCGGGCTTATAAAACAGGATGTAGCCCAGGCGGCCGCCCAGCACTACGCCCAATACGCCGTAGAACAGCACGTCGTCCAAGTCCTTGAGCGTCCATTGCGCGCCGGGCTGGTTCAGGATGCGGTGGCGGCCCAGCAGCAGTACTAAGCCGAAGGCGAGCAAGTACATCAGGCCGTACCAGCGTACGGCGAGCGGGCCAAGGTGGATGGCTACCGGGTCGAACTGGGGGTGAATCAGCATTGGGATGGCGCTCGGTTTCGGTTAAAATCCCAGCATTATACGAAAAGTTCATCCGTAATTTGTTTTCGACAACGCATTTATTTTAGAGGTTTCCATGCCCGCTTACCGCTCCCGCACCACCACCCACGGCCGCAACATGGCCGGTGCCCGCGCCCTATGGCGCGCCACAGGCATGACCGACCAGGATTTCGACAAGCCGATTATCGCCATTGCCAATTCCTTCACCCAGTTCGTGCCCGGCCATGTCCATCTCAAGGACATGGGCCAGTTGGTGGCGCGGGAGATCGAGAAGGCCGGCGGCGTCGCCAAGGAATTCAACACCATCGCGGTGGACGACGGCATCGCGATGGGGCATGGCGGTATGCTGTACAGCCCGCCCTCGCGCGACTTGATCGCCGATTCGGTGGAGTACATGGTGAACGCCCACTGCGCCGACGCGCTCGTGTGCATCTCGAACTGCGACAAAATCACGCCCGGCATGCTGATGGCGGCGATGCGCTTGAATATCCCCGCCATTTTCGTCTCCGGCGGACCGATGGAAGCGGGCAAGGTGGTGATGCACGGCAAGGAGCTGCACCTCGACCTGGTCGATGC
>JAIOJO010000305.1 GCA_019911985.1 Sulfuricellaceae bacterium
ACGATCCACGCGCCGGATCAGCTCGTCCTCGGACAAACCCAGCGCTTCGGCGACGGCGGCGAAGGGCCGTTCGCAAATAGGGAAACCGCCCTGCAAGCGATTGACGATGATACGGTCGGTATCGTCCATCAAGCCGCCATCGCCGGTTCTACATAGCGCGCGCCGCATTGTTTGAAGCGGCGGCGGCTAAACAAGACTTCATGGGGAAGGCCGACCAGGGAACACTGTTCCTTCAATTGTTGCAACTGCCCTTTCACCGTGATGCGGTCGCGGCCATGGATCATGCAATATAAATTGTACGGCCAGTCCGGCAATTGACGGCGGCGGCGATAGCACAAGGTGACGAAATCGTAATGGCCGATACAGCGGCCCAGCGCGTCCACAATGTCGTTGGGCACGTCCCAAACCGCCATGGCATTGGAGCGGAAACCGAGTTCGTGATGCCGCACGATAATACCCATGCGCTTGATCACATCTCCCCGCTCCATTTCGCCCAAACGCCGTATTACTTGCGCCTCGCTCAAACCTGCCTGCGCGGCGATTTCCTTATACGGCCGCGAAACCAGCGGCAAGCCGCCCTGGATCGCGGCCACCAAGCGCTTGTCTTCCGCCTGAGGAATGAATTCGGCCTGCGGCTTGACAACATCGGGTTCGCGGGATTTTTCGCCGTGGGGTATGCCGTGTAAATCGAAACCGAGATCGATGTGGTAATCCGCCAACATCGGCAGGAACAGCAAGGGGTAAGCCGTTTTCCGTTCTATCTCGCTCAGAATGGCCGTCCGGCGCGCTTCATCGGCGGCGGTGACGACGAACCACAGATTATAGCGGTGCTCCCGCTCATAATTGTGGTTGACCTCCGGGTAGGCGTTGACCAAGGCTGCAACGGCCTCCAGCGAGTCTTGCGGCACGGCCAGCGCGGCCAAACAACTGGCCCCGACCCGGTGCGGACGAAATACCGCGCCTACCCGGCTCACGCTGCCATCGGCCTGCATTTGCCGCAGCTTGTCCAGAACCTCCTGTTCCCCCGCATGTAGCGACAGGGCGATATCGCGGAACGGCATCTCGGCCAGCGGGAAACCCCGCTGAAAATCGTTTAGCAAGCGCATTTCCAGGTCTGAAGCGGTCATATCAGCTCTCCTACCAACCGATTTTATGGGCGCGGGGCGTGAAGAAAATTCCGCTCGGCTTATCCGATGGCAGCTCGGTCAACTTTTTGAAATCCGCCGTATCGTATACCACCAGCTTGCCGCTATCCCGCGCCGATACCCACACGTTTTCGCCGCGCGGCGTGAACTCCAGAAACAACACTCCAAGCCCCGGCTGCAGCGTCTTAATCACCTGCCGCGTCGCCGCATCGATAACTTGCACCGCGCCGTTATCGGGAAAGGCGAAATTTACCCAGATGCGATGACTGCCCGGCTGCCCGACGACAAACACCGGCTGACCGGCCACCGGTATGGCCGCCGCCTGCGTCCAGGTATTCGTATCGATCACCACCACTTCATGATGGCCGACACCCGGCACGAACGCATAGTGATCGTAGAAACCCCAGCCTTCGAGATGAGGCATTTTGTAGACCGGGAGGCGCTGTTCACCCTTGCCATAATCCCCGAGTATGCGTTTCACGCCCTTTTCCGGGTGCCACAAATCCAGCAGCGCCAGCCCGTTCTCGCCGAACAGGCCCGCCACATAATAGCGGCTGTTCGGCGTAATCAGCGCATCGTAGGGTTCTTTTCCGATGCCGGTAAATTTGCTGACGACGGGGTGGGTGGGGTCTTTCATATCCGCCAGCCAAATCTCGCCGGCGTCATACAGCGTAAACACAAAACGGTCGCCCGGCGCATCAACCAGACCCACGACTTTAGAACCTTTGCCGTCCTTACCGATAGCCGGGATCTCGGCCACTTGCTCCAAGGTGTCGCTGTTGAAAAACTTCACCCCGCCCGGCATATAGTTGGCGGCGGCGACCAGCTTTCCATCGGTCGAAATCGCCCCGCCGATGCTGTTGCCGGATTGCACTACGCGCTTGACGATGCGTCGGCTTAGGACATCCACTTTAGTCAAACCGCCATCTCGCCCGAACACATAGGCATAGCGTTCGTCCCGGGAAAAAACGACGGTGGCATGCGATAGATCGCCCAGGCCAGCCACCTCGCCCAAGACGCTGCGCCCCGTGGTTTCGACCACTTGCACCTTGCCCGTCGCACGTTCCACCACCACGCCAAGATCGCCGGTCCCGCGCAATCCGGGCGTCGCACAGCCTTGCATCAATAAAAAAACAAGAGGAAGCAGCCGTTTAATTCGCATCGGGGAAGCCTTGTAAAAGTTTTTCAACGATCCACGCCGCCTCGGCCTCGCTAAGGAAGGGTTTCCACGGCGGCATGGGGGTGCCGGTTCGGCCATTCAAAATGGTTTGCGCCAAGCTATTCGCGTCCTTGCCCTGCAAGGCTTGAGGCAAGAGTGACGGCCCCAGCCCTCCCTTTAAGGTCAGGCCATGGCAGGAGCCGCAATCCTCGCGCACCATGTTGATCAAATAGGCTTGGCGCTGGGGGAGCGGAGCCGCCATTTTTCCACCCACGTCCGCCAAGACGTTTCCGCAGACGAGCAATACCATCATGGCCAGGGGCGGCAAGGGGAAGAAGCGCGCAAGCTTGTAGGTGTGACCGGTCATTTTCCTGTCCCGCACCGAGTAATCATTTTTCCTGCGGGTATCGGGAACGATGCCTGCAGGAAAAATCACTGCCGAAAAAAGGGCGGGATGACCCCGCCCCCATTGTTATCACCGCGTTAATAAACGTCGTGCTGCGTATTGTTGACGTTAAATTTACCGGTCGGCGTGACGATACGCTTATCTTTAATCACGGCTTTCAGCTTGAGGGTTTTGTCATCCACAACAACAATGGCGGATTCCTTGTTCTTCGCGCTCCAAACCGAGAGCCATACCTCGTCGCCCGCCTTGTTGTATTCCGGTTGAACGATACGTTTTGCGCCATCATCAGTCAAACCGGCCCACTGGGCGATAGGAAGCACTTTATAGCCCTTGTCGAGATTGTCGATGTCGAACACCGCGACCGATTGGCTCTTCGCCGCTTCGGGGTTCAAGGGCGTGTCTACCCACAAGTGCTTGGATTTCGGATTGGTTTTAATAAATAGTGCGCCTCCGCCTTGCCCTTCCAAGGTGCGCACGACCTTCCAAGCGTATTGCTTGTGTTTGACGGGATCGGTGCCGATCAAGGAAATGCCGGCGTCGCCCAAATCGCTGGTGGCCCAGACCGGACCGAATTTCTTGTCCACGAAGTTGGCGCCGCGCCCCGGATGCGGCGTCTTGCCCACATCGACCAAAGCAGCCAGCTTATCGTCCTTGGTGTCCACCACGGCAATTTTGTTGGAGGCGTTGGCCGCCACCATCATGTAGCGCCCCGTCGAATCGAAACCGCCGTCGTGAAGGAAGCGTGCTGCGTCGATAACGGTCATTTTCAGATTGCTGAGATCGGAGTAATTGACCATGTAAATCTTCCCTGTTTCCTTGGCGTTAACCAGGAATTCGGGGTGGTAGTGGGACGCCACAATCGAGGCAACGCGCGGCTCGGGATGGTATTCCTCGGGCGCGACCGTCATGCCGCGAGTGGACACGATTTTCAGCGGCTTCAGCGTAGCGCCATCCAT
>JAIOJO010000306.1 GCA_019911985.1 Sulfuricellaceae bacterium
CACCCCGGAACTGGCCGATTTCATCGCCCGCCAGTCGGTGTATTTCACCGCCAGCGCGCCGACCGAGGGGCGCATCAATCTCTCGCCCAAGGGCCTGGACAGCTTCCGCGTGCTCGATCCAAAGCATGTGGCTTATCTCGACCTGACCGGTAGCGCGGCGGAAACCGCCGCCCACCTGAAGGAAAACGGCCGCATTACGCTGATGTTCTGCAGCTTCGCGGGCGATCCGCTGATTCTGCGGCTGTACGGCCGGGGCCGCGCGATCCGGCCGCGGGACGGGGAGTGGGGCGAGCTTTCCCGGCATTTCCCTTCCTTCCCCGGCACCCGCCAGATCATCCGGGTGGAGATCGAGTCGGTGCAAACCTCCTGCGGCTTCGGCGTGCCGCTGCTCGATTACCGCGGCGAGCGCGCCGATTTGTTGCAGTGGAGCGAGAAGAAGGGCGAAGAAGGCGTCCGCCGCTACCAGCAAGAAAAAAACCGCACCAGCATAGACGGCAAGCCGACCGGCTTGTTCGACCAATAGGAGAACGACATGAAAAAATTTCCCCTCGCCGCCCTTTTCTTGATAAGCACCCTCGCCGCTTGCGGAAAGTCGCCGCAACCGCCCAGCCAGCCGCCTATGCCGAAAACCGGCGCCACCTCTTCCGCCCCAGCCCTGGCGCCCTCCGCGGCGATGAAAACATTGAACGACGCCAAACAGGCCGGCGCCGCGGTGGAGCAGGGCGCGCAGCGCACGCAGCAGCAAATCGACCAAGCCGACCAGCGCTAAGAGAGCCGCGATGAAATACTGGATCGCGCTATTTCTGCTCTTTGCTTCTTGGAGCGGCCATGCGGCGGAGGCGTCCACCGCCCCGGCGGAACCCGGCGCGCTCGCCACCGAAACGCCCGGCTGGTTCAAGAACTCCTTTCTCGACCTGCGCGAAGACCTGGCCGATGCCCGCCAGCACGGCAAGCGCCTGATGATTTTCTTCCACCAGGACGGCTGCCCCTATTGCAAGGAACTGGTGCAGGTCAACTTTTCCGACAAGGCCATCGCCGACAAGACCCAGCGCTATTTCGACAGCATCGCGCTAAATATGTGGGGCGACCGCGAAGTGACCTGGATAGACGGCAAGACCTACAGCGAAAAGCAGTTCGCCGCGCTGCTGCGGGTGCATGGCCTCGGCACGCCGGCGCCGTTGCCGCCGGCCGCCGCGGCCGCGTTGGTGGTGGCCAAGGGGGTGGACCACGAAGCGAAGCCCACCGCCGCACCTGCGATCCCTGCCGCGAGCGCGCCGGCGCAGGCAGCGCCGGGCCCTTCGCCCGCGC
>JAIOJO010000307.1 GCA_019911985.1 Sulfuricellaceae bacterium
GCGGCTGGCGCAGTTCGGCGCCGTCGCCGCTGCCCAAGGCGAGCGGCAGCGCGCCGAACAAGGCCGCCGTCGTGGTCATCATGATGGGGCGGAAGCGCAGCAGCGCGGCTTCGCGTATCGCGTCGCGCGGGCTCATGCCGCGCTGCCGCTCGGCGGCCAGCGCGAAATCGATCATCATGATCGCGTTTTTCTTGACGATGCCGATCAGCAATATCACGCCGATAAACGCGATGAGGCTGAATTCCATCTTGAACAACAGCAGCGCGAGCAGCGCGCCGACGCCCGCCGACGGCAGCGTCGAAAGAATGGTCAACGGATGCACGTAGCTTTCGTAGAGCATGCCGAGCACGATATACACGGCGAGCAGCGCGGCCAGGATCAGCAAGGGCTGGTTGGCGAGCGAAGCCTGGAACGCCTTGGCGCTGCCCTGAAAGCGGCCGAACACCGACGTCGGCGCGCCGCTCTGCCGCATCGCGCCCGCTATCGCCTGCGTGGCTTGCGATAGCGTGACGCCGGGCGGCAAGTTGAACGATATCGTCGCGGCGGCGAACTGCCCCTGGTGGTTTACCGCCAAGGGCGTCGCGGTGTGCTCCCAGCGGGCGAAAGCGGAGAGCGGAACCCGGTTGCCGTCCGGCGAAACGACGAATACGTCTTTCAGCGTTTCGGGGCTTTGCAGGTAAGCCGGCGCGGCTTCCATGACCACCCGGTACTGGTTCAGCGGATTGTAAATCGTCGATATCTGGCGCTGGCCGAACAAATCGTTCAGCGTCGCGTCGATCAGCTTTTGCGTGAGTCCCAGCCGGGCGGCGGCATCGCGGTCGATAATCAGCGAGGTTTGCTGGCCTTTGTCCTGCTGGTCGGTATTCACGTCGACGAGCTGCGGCAACTGGCTCAAAGCGTGGCGGATGCGCGGCTCCCAGGCGCGCAGCTCGTCTATCCCGTCGGCTTGCAGCGTGTACTGGTAGAGCGCGTTGCTGGGCCGGCCGCCGATGCGGATGTCCTGCACCGGCTGCAGGAATAGGCTGGCGCCCGGTTCGCGGGCGAGCTTGGCGCGCAGCCGGGCGATCACCTTGTCGGCGGAAAGACGGCGTTCCGCCAGCGGCTTCAGCCCGATGAACATGCGCCCGGTGTTGACTTGGCCGCCCCCGGTGAAGCCGACGACGCTATCCACCGCAGGGTCCTGGCGGACGATCTTGACGAAATCGGTGAGCTTGTTCCGCATCGCCTGAAACGACACGCTTTGATCCGCCTGGATGAAGCCCATCAGCCGCCCGGTATCCTGCTGCGGGAAAAAGCCTTTGGGCACGACGGCGTACAGATAAACATTCAGGCAAATCGTCGCCAGCAGCAACAGCAGCATAATGCGGCCATGGCCGAGCGCCCAATCGAGCGATACCCGGTAGCCGCGCAGCATCGCCGCGAAAGCGCGTTCGCCGATCCGCTGCCAGCGCCCGGAAGGCGCGGCCGACTGCGGGCGCAGCAAGCGGGCGCACATCATCGGCGTGACCAGCAAGGACACCAGCAGCGACACCAGAATGGCGGCGGACAGCGTGACGGCGAATTCGCGGAAAAGCCGTCCGACGATGCCGCCCATCAGCAAAATGGGAATGAATACCGCGATCAGCGACAGGCTCATCGACAGCACGGTAAAGCCGACTTCGCGCGTTCCTTGCAAAGCCGCCCGGTACGGCGGGACGCCGTTCTCGATATGGCGGGAAATATTTTCCAGCACCACCACCGCGTCATCCACCACGAAGCCGGTGGCGATGGTCAGCGCCA
>JAIOJO010000308.1 GCA_019911985.1 Sulfuricellaceae bacterium
TTGAGCAGGGTTTTTTGCAGCATCACCAATTGCGGCTGGATTTCCACGTTGAAGCGGCGCGAGGTTTGAAACAAGCGCAGCAACACGCGGCCGAAAGAGATCTCCTTCAGGGGGCGGTCGAAAACCGGTTCGCATACCGCGCGTATCGCCGCTTCGAATTCGTCCACGCGGGTGTCGGCAGGCGCCCAGCCGGATTCGATGTGGGCCTGGGCGACGCGCTTGTAGTCGCGCTGGAAGAAAGCCAGGAAGTTCTGCGCCAGATAATTCTTGTCGATGTCGGTGAGTGTGCCCATGATGCCGAAATCCAGCGCGATGTAGCGCCCGTCCGGGGCCACCAGGATATTGCCGGGGTGCATATCGGCATGGAAGAAGCCGTCGCGGAATACCTGGGTGAAGAAGATTTCCACCCCGTTGCGCGCCAGTTTGGGGATGTCGATATTTTGCTCGCGCAGACGCGGCATCTGGCTGATCGGCGTGCCGTGCATGCGTTCCATCACCATCACTTCGCTGGAGCAGAAGTCCCAATAGATTTCCGGCACCACCAGCATCGCCGAAGCGGTGAAATTGCGCCGCAACTGGCTGGCGTTGGAAGCTTCGCGGATCAGGTCCAGTTCGTCTTCCAGGTGCTTCTTGAATTCCGCCACCACCTCGCGCGGACGTAAGCGCTTGCCGTCCTCCCAAAGAGACTCCACCAGGCTGGCGGCGATATCCAGCAGCGCCAGATCCTTGGCGATCACCGCGCCGATGCCGGGGCGCAGTATTTTTATCGCGGCTTCGCGCCCGTCCGGCAACAGCGCGAAATGCACTTGGGCAATAGAAGCGCTGGCCACGGGAGTCGGATCGAAGTCGCGGAAAACCTCCCCGGCCGGCTTGCCGTAAGCGCGCTGCAGCGTGGCAAGTGCCGCCGCGGAAGGAAACGGCGGAACGCGATCCTGCAAACGCGCCAGCTCGTCGGCAATGTCGAGCGGCACCAGGTCGCGGCGGGTGGAGAGCACCTGGCCGAACTTGACAAAAATCGGCCCCAGCGCTTCCAGGGCTAGGCGCAGCCGTTCGGCGCGCGGCCTGTCGAGGCGGCGCCAGAACAAGCTGGCTTTGAGCCAGGCGCGCAGCCATTTAACCCGCGCGTGGCCGAGAAAAAATTCATCCAAGCCGAAGCGCAGCGTGACGTAAACGATTTTACCGAAGCGAAGCAGGCGCATGGCTTAAGGTTTTCCCCCGCCATGGCGGTTTTTCAAACGCTGGATGCGCTTGTCCAGGCGCTCTACCGCGTCGCGCACCTCGTCCACTTCGCGGGCGAAGTGCCGGACATCGCCGGAACTCGCGATTTGCGGCTGCTCTTCGGTCAAGTATTCGCTTAAGTTTAGGCCCAGGCTCCGGGCAGCATGGCGCGACCAATCGAACAGCTTGCGGCCGGCGCCGGCCAGCCGGTGCGCGGCAATATCGCCGAACACCCGGCTCAGGTCTTCTTCCACATCCCAGCGCAGCGCGTTCAGCAGGTTGGCTAGATCCAGCGCGAACGCCGTATCGCCCGCGGTTTTCAATTGCGCGCTGTCGGCGCTGCCGCTAAGCCATTGCCGCAAAATCAAGCTGGGAGGGATGGACAAGGACGCGTCAGGCGGCGTTTCCGCCTCTGCCTCCGCCAGATAGCCTTCCGCAGTGGGGGACAAGCGCAATGCCAGAGGAGGAAGACTCAGCGCGAGGGTTTTCCCGCTATGGCGCAGTAAGCGCTGCCGCGCCCAGGACTGGGACTGCAACTGGTGATTAATTGCCGCGAGGAACGCCGCCCCGCTCAGCGATGAGGGCGGTAAGGTTCCGGCCTCTCCAGGCCGCGCGGTAGGCATGGCTTATTGAACCTGTTGAATGCCGGCGATATACCAGCTCGCATTCGGCTGCGAGAGTGATTTTTGAATATGCCACACTTCGTCGAAGGGGCTGGCGCCTGCACCGGCCTCTTCGCGGATCAGGCCGCTGAAGCGCACGCTGGCAATAACCAAGTCGCCCTCGGTCACCACATCGACCATATCCGCGTTCAGCGTGACGACTTCGGTTTTCTGCGGCTGCTCGCCCCGCTCTTGCATTTGCAAGGCGATTTCGGAGAACACGGCAGGCGTGGTGTACTCCCGGATATCGTTCAGATCCTTGGCGTCGTTGGCGGCCTGCAAGCGGATAAAATGACCTTTGGCTTCGCGTAAGTAGGCCTCATCCTGAAAACCCGCCGGGCGGCCGCCAAACGAGGGCACAGCGGGCGTGTCCCCAGCCATGGCTCCCGCGCCGGCCCTATCCGCCATGCCGTCGAAGGTTCCCGCTCCGGCATAGGGTGCCGCTTGCATGCTTGGGGCCGACGTGCGGCGTAAGGCGCGGATGATAAAGAACGCGCCCCCCGCCAGCAGCAGGATCAGCAAAATATCCAGGCCCTTGATGCCGTCGAAACCGTGGCCCATGAACAAGGACGCCAGCAAACCGCCGGCGGCGAGGCCGGCAAGCGGCCCCAGCCAGCGGTTACGGGAAGGCGCGGGGGCGGCTGCCGGGGCTTGAACCGGTTTTTGCGGCAAAGCCTGGCGCGAAAAACTCTGCCTTTGCTTGCCGAAACTGCTGCCACCGCCGAAACGACGCGCATCGGCATCGTTCACGCTTAAACCGAAACTGACTAGGACCACCACGAAAAACGCGAATAGCTTGCGCATCTATATCCTCTCGGCCTATACCGGCCTTTAAAACTTGAAGCCCTTGTGCAGCGCCACGATGCCTGCACTCAGGTTGAAATAATCGACTTTCTCGAATCCGGCCTGCTCCATCATGGCTTTAAGTTCATCCTGGCTGGGATGCATGCGGATCGACTCGGCGAGATAGCGGTAGCTTTCCTCGTCTTTGGCCAAAATCTTGCCCATGACCGGCAAGAGCTTGAAAGAATAGAAATCGTAAAACGGCGCCAGCGGTTTGGCTACCTTGGAAAATTCCAGCACCAGCAGACGCCCGCCGGGACGCAGCACACGGTACATCTCCCGCAACGCCGCATCCTTGTGCGTCATGTTGCGCAGGCCGAAAGCGACGCAGACGCAATCGAAATAATGACTCGGGAACGGCAATTTTTCGCCGTCGCACTGCACCGCTTGGGGCAACAGGCCGTCGTCCAGCAAGCGATCCCGGCCCACGCCGAGCATGGAACTGTTGATGTCGGTGAGCACCACTTGCCCGCTCTTGCCGGCACGGCGGGCGAAATGCCGCGACATGTCGCCGCTGCCGCCGGCGATATCCAACACCCGGCTGCCCTCGCGCACCCCGCTCTGCTCGGCCGCGAAAATTTTCCACAGGCGGTGGGTGCCCGCCGACATGACATCGTTCATCAAGTCGTAGCGCTGCGCTACCGAGTGGAATACCTCGGCGACTTTCTGCGCTTTTTCCGACTCGGCAACGGTCTGGTAACCGAAATGGGTGGTTTTTTCGTTCAATCTAAACTCTACGCTATCCGTTGAA
>JAIOJO010000309.1 GCA_019911985.1 Sulfuricellaceae bacterium
GTATAGGCATTAGCACCATCGGAAAGACGCGCATCTTGGTTTACCGCTCCGTTGAAGGGGAAGGGTTTGGCGTCCGACGCAAATAGATTCCAGCCGCTCATTTTCAGTTTGGAACCGCCGTCGTTGAAACTCGCTTGGTAAATGGCGACACCGCGGTGGATCAAGGGGTGGTTGACCGCAATGGAATGCTCGAAGGTGCGCCCGGTGTCCTTGTCGGTAATGGTCACGTCGCTAACGAACAGCTTGGGCTGGCCGGTCGGATAGAAGTCGATATGGAATTTGTTGAGATGGATGCTGAACGGCAGTTCCTGCAGCATCATGCCTTCGCCCACGTTGATGAAGACGAAATCGGCAGCGCTACCCTCGGGAATCAGAACATTGCCGCGGAAAGACATATTGCCCGCCCCCAGGCGGCTAGCGGGCGGATATTGGTTGGCCGGGAGATCGGCGGTTTCTATATGGATTTTTCCCAGCATTTGGCCGAACTTGAGGGGCAGGTTTCCGTCCAGCAGGCCGCCGATGCAGATCACCACGATGGCGGCATGGGTGAAGATATAGCCAAGACGGCGAAAACTGCCGGTTTTGGCCGCCAGCAGCCTGCCGCCTTCGCTCTCGACGCTTTTACTGCGGTATCCCGCCGCCGCCAAATAACCCGACAAACGCTGTTCGGTCGCCTCAAAACCCAGCGTGGAGTGCCATTCGGCGCGATGGGCAAAGTGGCGCAAGGACGACTCCGCCGCATGCTCCCGGTAAGAGCGGAATTCCCGCAGCATCATCGGAACATTGCGGTACAAGCACAACGCCGTCGAAAAAACCAAAAAAGCCAGGATGGCGAGGAACCAGCCGGTATGGTAAACGTCGTATAAACCCAAGGTATCGAACACGCCAAACCAGAACTCGCCGAACTGAAACACGTAGTTGGCATACGGTTCGCCCTGTTTCAACACGGTGCCGATCACCGAGGCGATCGAGAGTACCGTCAACAGGCTGATGGCAAAACGCATCGAGCTCAGCAGCTCGTACCCGGTTTTGAAGAACGACGATTTCAAATTCTGCACAGTGAGTCCATACATCTATATCCAACGATAAAAAAGGGTGACTTGCGCCACCCTTATTCGACTAACCCACGAAGCTTAGCACCGACTTAGTGAAGGGCGGTGATATATTCCGCGACAGCCGTCATTTCCTTTTCGGTCATCTTGACCGCGATAGTCTGCATCATTTTGCCGGGATCGTTTGCGCGCTCGCTGGTGCGGAAGGCTTTCAATTGAGCCACGACATAGTCCGCATGCTGACCGGCCAGGCGGGGAAACAAGGCAGGGATGCCGGCGCCGTTCGGGCTATGGCAACCGGCACAAGCGGCCACGCCGCTATTCGTATTCCCGCCGCGGTATAATTTCTCACCCATGGCGAGCAGGGCGGGATCCTTGGCTTGGCCCGGAGCGGTTTTCTGTGAGTTGAAATACGCCGCCAGATTTTGCATGTCCTCCGGCGTGAGGGTAGCAACCATGCCCGACATGATCGGATTTTTGCGCTCGCCCGACTTGAAATTCTGTAATTGCTTGAGCAGATACTCGGAATGCTGTCCCGCCAGTTTGGGGTTGGCCGAGCTCACGCTGTTACCATCCGCGCCGTGGCACGCAATACACACGGTGTTCACGATTTGCTGTGCCTTTGCCGGATCCGCCTTACTTAGCGCATTTTCCGCCATAGCCGGGGAGGCAGCCAGCAATCCGGTCGCCAGTGCCATCGCCATCAATGGTTTCATCCTAATGCTCCTATCCTAAATATTTAAGCCGTCAAAAAACGCGTATTCTATACAAGTTTGGTTTATCATGCCAGGTTGATCATGTTTCTATTCCAGCACATCGAATTCTCCACCTCGGCCCACGAACTGCGCGACCTTCCGCCGCCTCAAGGCGTCGAGATCGCCTTCGCGGGACGCTCCAATGCGGGCAAGTCGAGCGCCATCAACGCGCTCAGTCGCCGAAACCGCTTGGCCTTCGTCAGCAAAACGCCGGGCCGCACCCAACTCATCAATTTCTTTTCTTTCGGCACCGGACGATTTCTCGTCGATTTGCCGGGATACGGTTTCGCCAAAGTCCCGGGCGAAATTCGCGACCACTGGCAAAGGGTATTGAGCGGTTATTTGCAAACCCGCGAAAGTTTGCGCGGCATGGCGCTGGTGATGGATGCGCGCCACCCGCTCACCCCACTAGATCGCCAAATGCTCGATTGGTTCCTGCCCACAGGCAAACCGGTGCATATTTTACTCACCAAAGCGGATAAATTGAGCCGGCAAGAAGCATCGCAAACCCTGCGTAGCGTGCGCACCGCCCTGGCTCAGTCTTACCCGAATTGCACGGTGCAGTTATTTTCCAGCTTGAAGCGGGATGGCCTGGAGGAAGCAGAACAGGTCATCGGCTCCTGGCTCGGCGCGGGGAACGGGGAAGAAGCTCAAGGATAAAAAAATCCCCCGGCGAAAGGGGGAAACGCCGGGGGAGGTAAAAGCCTTAACTTTGGGGATTAAGGCACCCGCTCAGGGAGGAGAAAAGCGGGAGACTAGACGTCTGTTCATTAAGAGGCCATCTGCGCTAAATTAGTTCCCACTAATGTGTAAAAATCTCGGCCGGGTACTATCGCTGCGCTTTTCAAGCAATGGAGCCCCCCCTATTTCAGAAGGAAACCAACATGCAAATTCTCGGCAACATCCCTCGCAAACGTATGCGCCGCATGCGCCGCGACGATTTTTCCCGCCGCCTGATGCGCGAACACCGGCTTAGCGCCGACAATCTGATCTACCCCGTGTTCGTGTTAGAGGGAGCAAACCGGGTCGAAACCATATCCTCCATGCCCGGCGTGGTTCGGCAAAGCATAGACCGGCTACTTCGCCAGGCGGAGCGCTGCGCTGAACTCGGCATTCCCGCCTTGGCGATTTTCCCGGTAATCGACACCTCGCTGAAAAGCCTGGATGCCGCCGAGGCATTCAATCCGGACGGCCTGGTGCCGCGCACCGTGCGAGCCTTGAAACAGCGCTTCCCCGAACTGGGCATTATCACCGACGTTGCCCTCGATCCCTACACCAGTCACGGCCAGGACGGCCTGGTAGACGGCAGCGGCTACGTGCTGAACGACGAAACGGTGGCCGTACTCGCTCAACAAGCACTCGCCCATGCCGCTGCCGGCGCCGACGTGGTAGCGCCATCCGACATGATGGACGGCCGCATTGCGGCGGTGCGCGAGGCTCTGGACGCACAGCGTTTCATCCATACCCGCATCCTAGCCTACGCCGCCAAATACGCGTCCAGCTTTTACGGCCCGTTCCGCGATGCAGTCGGCTCCGCTAGCAATCTCGGCGGCGGCAGCAAATACAGCTACCAAATGGATCCCGCCAACAGCGATGAAGCCTTATGGGAAGTGGGGCTGGATTTGGCGGAGGGCGCGGACATGGTCATGGTAAAACCGGGCATGCCTTATCTCGACATCGTGCGGCGCGTCAAAGAGGAATTCCAGGCACCCACTTACGTTTATCAGGTGAGCGGGGAATATGCCATGCTCAAAGCCGCCGCGCAAAACGGATGGCTCGACGAACGCGCTTGTGTGCTGGAAGCCCTGCTAGCCTTCCGGCGGGCCGGAGCCGACGGGATACTGACTTATTTTGCCCTTGAGGCCGCCGCCTGGTTGCAGCAAAGCCAAAACTGACCGGCTTCGGAGCGCGACATTACAGATCGGAGCCGGCAATCTTGGCGCGCCGGTCACGCTCCAGCTTGGTAATGTAGCGCTGCAGCAATACCTGCATGGCCGACGGCAAGTCGATGAATTGGCAACCCGAGCGCCGCGTCGTCGCCCCACTTCGCAAAGTGACGTCGAAGGTGCTGCGAATTTCCAAGGTAGCCACAATGCTACCGATATCGGGCAATTCGATTCTACAGCCGGGATATACCAAGCCTTTATCGAGCTGAAGCTCGGGCGGACAACCGATAATTCCGATGCCCCCGATACTGATGTCCGCAACGCTTACGTTCACCTTGCCGCTGCCCAGCGGAATTTCGCACTTGATCGGTTGAGTGATGGGCGTCGATATCCGGTAAGACTCTCGTCTTTGCAGTTTAAGAGCGACCTGCGGCAACGGCACCCGAAAGGCATCCCGCTGCTGGAACTTGACGCCTTCGATGCGGGTGGCATTGAATTGGACCTTGACCCGATCGACGGCGGAAGCAAACAAAACCTTGTCGCTATCCAATATTTTGCGATTCAATGCGGCATTGGCGCCGAGATCGAGAATCACATGGTTATCCGTCACGTCGATTATCGAGGTCAGGATAAAGTCCTTGCCTTGATTGAAATATGCCGTCACCAACTCGGTTTTGTGCATAATAGCGCGCAGCAACTGAATGATTTCAGCCTTCGAGTGAATCAAAAACTGGCTGTAATCGTTAGCCTCCGCCGATCCGCGTGCCGAAGGGGGATTTTGTCTATTCTCCATGGTTCCTGGTGCGGCCTTCTCGGCCCCCTAGATTATATTGAATACGGCTTATACACTCTAATGCTAGCCTAAAATACTTAGGTTTTCATAGCCTAAGCCACGCTACACGCCATTCTTTCGTCGAGAATTCGAAATATGGCCACGCGCACATAGCACCCAACGTATTCCAGGGAATAACCCCCAGTTCCAGCTATCCGGCAAACGCAGCCTTTTCGGCCAAAAGCGATTCCACTTGGTCTATCCTAAGCCGCTCCATCGAACGTCCATCGATAGCGTCCTTCGGCGGCTCGCGCAAATCCGTCGCCGCAAACACCGCCACCTCGACTTCGGCCGGACCGCCGATTAATAAAAAGACCGGCACGTAGCGGAACCCGTGCCCGAAGCGGAAACGCTTTTGGCCCGGCTTATACTCCAACTGCCGATTCAATAAAAATAGTTCGACTTCCTTTGGATCGTCTGGAAACAACTGCAGGTTAATGACCGCATAGCGCGCCGCGGTTCCGTTTAGAACCGGGCCAGTCAGGCGTGGATCGAAGCGATCCAGCAGGCGCATCGCCGCGAGCGCTTCGCGGCGCAGGCGTTGCAAGCGTTCTGCTTGCTCGTCGGCTTGAAACAGGGACTGGTATGCCCGGAGCGCTTCTGCAATTTCAGTATTGTTCGGCAGCAACCGGTCCTCCAATACCCCTAATTGCCGCGCCGCCTTGCGCTTGGCCATGGCAAAATCCTGAATACCGTCTTCAGCCATCAGCCGCGCGGCCAACTGCGCAATCCGCAAACGCGCATGCTGCCGGTAGGTATTAAGTTGGCGCGCCACGATTAAAACAATTGTTCCTTGACCTCATCGCTGGCTTTACTGCCGCTATCGCCCCCCACGACCGTAGCCCGGTCGCCCGGCGGGGCTTCCTGATAGAAATACTCCGGAATGCCATCCGCGCCATCCGGCACTCGAACGCCGGTCACGGGATTGATCTTTACCGTCACCACGCCCTCGGGTACCGCCAAAGGCTGCTCGGGAACACCGGCCAAGGCCTTGGCCATATAACTCATCCAAATCGGCAATGCCGCATGAGCGCCGGTTTCGTAGCGGCCCAGGGTACGGGGCTGATCGAATCCGATCCAGGCAACCGCCACCAAAGAGGGGTTGAAGCCGCAAAACCAGGCATCCACTTGATCGTTAGTGGTTCCGGTCTTGCCCGCCAAGTCGTTCCGGCCAAGCTTCATGGCGGCTGTTGCCGTGCCGAATCTAACAACATCCCGCATGAGAGTGGTCATAATAAAAGCGTTGCGCGGGTCTATCACCTGCTCGGCGGTCACGCCGGCACGCACCGGTTTGGCCTGGGCCAGCAGCTTACCGCGACCATCCAGGATACGGTCGATAAAGTAGGGCTTGACCAGATAACCGCCGTTGGCGAACACGGAATACCCCGCCGCCATTTGCAGCGGCGTTACCGACCCCGCCCCCAGAGCCATCGTCAGGTAAGGGGGATGCTGTTCGGCGGAAAAACCGAAGCGG
>JAIOJO010000310.1 GCA_019911985.1 Sulfuricellaceae bacterium
CGCTCGGCGAGTAGAAATTAGGTAGGGCGCCTTTATAAATTCAAAATCCTAATTAGTCGAAAACCACCGTCTTGTTGGCGTACAGCAGGATGCGGCTGTCGATGTGCCAGCGCACCGCCCGCGACAAAACCACTTTTTCCAGATCCCGGCCTTTTTGTATCAGGTCTTCCAGCGCGTCGCGGTGGGAGATGCGCGTCACGTCTTGCTCGATGCTCGGGCCGTCGTCCAGCGTCTCGGTGACGTAGTGGCTGGTGGCGCCGATCAGTTTCACGCCGCGCTCGAAGGCCCGGTGGTAGGGTTTGGCGCCGAGGAAGGCGGGCAGGAAAGAATGGTGGATATTGATGATGCGCTGCGGAAAGCGCGCGGTGAACTCCGCCGAGAGTACCTGCATATAGCGCGCCAGCACGATGAAGTCGATGCGATGCTCGTCGAGTAGCGCCCATTGCTGCCGTTCGGCGGCCTCCTTATTGCCTTGGGTGACTGGAATGTGGTGAAACGGGATGGCGTAAAAATCCGCCAGTTTGCGGTTGTCCTCGTGGTTGCTGAGAATCAGCGGGATGTCGCAATGCAGCTCGCCGCTTTGGTGGCGGTACAGCAGGTCCACCAGGCAGTGGTCGTATTTCGACACGAAAATCGCCATGCGCGGCCGCCGCGTCGACAGGGCCAGATGCCAGACCATGCCGAAACGCGCGGCGAGCGGGGCGAAAGCGCGTTCGAAGTCGGCGGTGTCCAGGTCGAAGCCGCCCAAATCCCACTCCACCCGCATCAGGAACAGCTTGAGCTCGCTGTCCTGGTGCTGATCGGCGTGCAGGATGTTGGCGTTATGGCTATAGAGAAAATCGGCGATGCCGGCGACCAGCCCCTTTTGGTCGGGGCAGCTAATCAGCAGGGTGGCGGTGTTTTTCATTGTGCGCGATCGAGTTCCGAGTCGTAAATCCAGTCCGGCATGATACACCCGCACCCCCGGCCAAACCACCCGAGGGCAAGAGGGGTAGGCCGTGGTTGTAAAGCCGCTCTTGTCCTCGGGAGGGGTGGCCGGGGAGAAGCGGCAACAACCACGCTCCACCAGGGAGCTCCGCGCCAGGTGAACGGGCGGTAGCGAATTGTTTCTTCAGGAAATCTATATGGCATAAAAAATAGTATAAAAAAACGGTTGCATTAGGCTAATGGAATAACTAGAATTTGCCGAAATGTCAGGGGGTGACCACAACATATAGTGGTTATTAACAAAATTGCCCGATTCATTGATTTATCACAAAAAATATTAAAAGGGAGAGATTCTCGATGCAGCTCGCCGCCGATATGCAGTCCGCCAAGTCCGCGCAACAACCTCGACTATTTGAAAGTACATCGCCTATGGATACCAGCGCTTACAGCGATTACAAAATCATTCGGCGCAACGGCAGCGTAGTCGGCTTCGAACCGGGCAAAATCTCCATCGCGCTGACCAAGGCCTTCATTGCCGTCAACGGCGGCCAGGGCGCCGCCTCGGCGCGGGTGCGCGAGGTCGTGGCGCAGTTGACCGAGCAAGTGGTGACGGCCTTGGTGCGGCGCCAGCCTCACGGCGGCACCTTCCATATCGAGGATATTCAGGATCAGGTCGAACTGGCCTTGATGCGTTCGGGCGAGCACGATGTGGCCCGCGCCTATGTGCTCTACCGCGAGGAGAGAACGCGCGAGCGCGCCAAGCAAAAAGCGCAGAAGGGCGAGACGGAGCATGTGATCCAGGTTCTGGACCGGGGCGCGCTCCATCCCCTCGACCTGGGCGCCTTGCAATCCCTGGTGGCCGAGTCCTGCAGCGGCCTGGGTTCGGCGGTGGACCCGGCCTTGATCATCAACCAGACGCTGAAGAATTTATACGACGGCGTGGCGATCGAGGAGGTGAACAAGTCGGCGATCCTCTCTTCGCGCGCGCTGATCGAGAAAGACCCCGCCTACAGCTTCGTGACTGCGCGCCTGCTGCTGAATACCGCCCGCCACGAAGTGCTCGGCGAGGAAGTGCTGCAGGCCGATATGGCGACGCGTTACGCGGTGTATTTTCCTACCTTCATCAAGAAGGGCATCGAGGCCGAGCTGCTCGACGAGCGCTTGGCGCAATACGACTTGAACCGCCTGGGCGCGGCGCTGGATTCTAGCCGCGACATGCAGTTCGGTTATCTCGGGCTGCAAACCCTGTACGACCGCTATTTCCTGCATATCGAAGAGCAGCGTATCGAGCTGCCCCAAGCCTTTTTCATGCGCGTGGCGATGGGCTTGGCGCTCAACGAAATCGACCGCGAGGCTCGCGCGCTCGAATTCTACAATCTATTGTCGTCCTTCGACTTCATGAGCTCGACGCCGACGCTGTTCAATTCCGGCACGCGGCGCAGCCAGTTGTCCTCCTGCTATCTCACCACGGTGGCCGACGACCTGGACGGCATTTACGAAGCGATCAAGGAAAATGCTTTGCTCTCCAAGTTTGCCGGCGGCCTGGGCAACGATTGGACCTCGGTGCGCGCCCTCGGCTCGCGCATCAAGGGCACCAATGGCAAGTCCCAGGGGGTGGTGCCTTTCCTCAAGGTGGTGAACGATACCGCCGTCGCCGTGAATCAAGGCGGCAAGCGCAAGGGCGCGGTTTGCGCCTACCTGGAAACCTGGCATCTGGATATCGAAGAGTTCATGGAGCTGCGCAAGAATACCGGCGACGACCGCCGCCGCACCCATGACATGAACACCGCCAACTGGATTCCCGACCTGTTCATGAAACGGGTCATGGAAGGCGGCGAGTGGACCTTGTTTTCGCCTTCCGACGTGCCCGACCTGCACGACAAATTCGGCCGCGCCTTCGAAGAAGCCTATACCGCTTACGAGGCGAAAGCCGATCGCGGCGAGATCAAACTGTTCAAGCGCATGCCGGCCGCGCAAATGTGGCGCAAAATGCTCACCATGCTGTTCGAGACCGGACATCCCTGGCTCACCTTCAAGGACCCATGCAATATCCGCAGCCCGCAGCAGCACGTCGGCACCGTGCATAGCTCCAACCTGTGCACCGAGATCACCCTGAACACCAACGACAGCGAAATCGCCGTGTGCAACCTGGGTTCGGTGAACCTGGCGGCGCACATCAAGGACGGCCAGCTCGACCTGGAAAAGCTCAAGAATACCGTCCACACGGCCATGCGCATGCTGGACAACGTCATCGACATCAACTACTACGCGGTGGCCAAGGCGCGCAACGCCAACCTCAAGCACCGCCCGGTGGGCATGGGCATCATGGGCTTCCAGGACAGCCTGTACCAGTTGCGCCTGCCCTATGCCTCGCAGGCCGCGGTGGAATTCGCCGACCGTTCCATGGAAGCGGTGGCTTACTACGCTTATTGGGCCTCCACCGAACTGGCCGAAGAGCGCGGCAGCTACTCCAGCTTCAAGGGCTCCTTGTGGGACCGCGGCATCCTCCCCCACGAGTCGGTCAATCTGCTGCGCGAGGCGCGCGGCGGCTACGTCGAGCTGGACGATTCGGTGACGCTGGATTGGGAAGCCCTGCGCCGCCGCATCAAAAATCACGGCATGCGCAACTCCAACTGCCTGGCGATCGCGCCGACGGCGACCATCGCCAATATCGTCGGGGTGTCGGCTTCGATCGAGCCGACCTACCAGAACCTCTTCGTCAAATCCAATTTGTCCGGCGAGTTCACCGTGGCCAACCATTACCTGGTGCGCGACCTGAAGGAACAGGGTTTGTGGGACGAAGTGATGATTTCCGACCTGAAGTATTTCGACGGCACCTTGGCGCGCATCGACCGTATTCCGCTGGAAATCCGCCAGCTCTACGCCACCGCCTTCGAAGTGGACGCGGAGTGGCTGATCGAAGCCGCCGCCCGCCGCCAGAAATGGATAGACCAGGCGCAGTCGCTGAATATCTACATGGCGGGAACCAGCGGCAAAAAGCTCGACGACACCTACAAGCTGGCCTGGCTGCGCGGCCTGAAAACCACCTATTACCTGCGTTCGCTGGGCGCGACCCATGCCGAGAAATCCACGGTGCAGGCCGGCGCGCTCAATGCCGTGCCAGTGGACGGCGGCTTGGGCGGCGACCTGCCCAAGGCGTGCAGCATTGATAACCCGGACTGCGAGGCATGCCAATAAGCCCGGCTCCGGCGGGGACGGCGTCCTAACGATATAAAGCGAATTTAGCGGACTAAGCGGCGAATAGGGCCGCCCGGCAATAATGATGGAGGAACAACATGATACTGAGTTTTGAAGACGATATGAGCGCTAGGCCGACCCCGCTACGGGCCGCCGCGGCCATGGCCGACGTGGATGCGGAAGACGAAGCCACCTCGTCCGCGGCGCTGACGGGAATCCACAGCACCCGCCGGGTCAAGGTGGAGGACAAGCGCATCATCAATTGCCGTTCCGACGTCAACCAATTGGTGCCGTTCAAGTACAAATGGGCGTGGGAGAAATATCTCAACGCCTGCGCCAATCACTGGATGCCGCAGGAAGTGAACATGAACCGCGACATCGCCCTGTGGAAAGACCCCAACGGCCTGACCGCGGACGAGCGCCGCATCGTCGAGCGCAATCTGGGCTTCTTCACCACCGCCGATTCGCTGGCCGCCAACAACATCGTGCTGGGCACCTACCGCCACATTTCCAACCCGGAGTGCCGCCAGTTCCTGCTGCGCCAGGCTTTCGAGGAGGCGATCCACACCCATGCCTACCAGTACATCGTGGAGTCCCTGGGCCTGGACGAAGGCGAGATTTTCAACATGTACCACGAAATCCCGTCGATACGCGACAAGGACGAGTTCCTGCTGCCCTTTATCGACACGCTGACCAACCCCTTGTTCAAGACCGGCACGCCGGAAGCCGACCAGCAGTTGCTGCGCTCCATCATCGTGTTTGCCTGCATCATGGAAGGCATTTTCTTCTACGTCGGCTTCGTGCAGATTCTCGCCTTGGGACGCATGAACAAGATGGTGGGCGCCGCCGAACAGTACCAGTACATCCTGCGCGACGAGTCGATGCACTTGAACTTCGGCGTCGATGTGATCAACCAGATCAAGCTGGAAAATCCGCACTTGTGGACCGCCGCTTTCCGCGAGGAAATCGCAGGCCTGTTCAAGAAGGCGGTGGAGCTGGAATACGCCTACGCCGAGGACACCATGCCGCGCGGCGTATTGGGCATGAACGCGTCGATGTTCAAGGAATACCTGCGCTTCATCTGCAACCGCCGTTGTCAGCAGATCGGCCTGGATACGCTGTTCCCCGGCGCGACCAATCCTTTCCCGTGGATGTCGGAGATGATGGACTTGAAGAAAGAGAAGAATTTCTTTGAGACGCGGGTGACGGAGTATCAGTCGGGTGGGGCGTTGAGTTGGGATTGATGGGAAGACGCAGGAGGTTGCGCTTTTTCTGTTTAGAGAAAATAGGCTGAAAAAAAGAATGTCCGCTGAAGAAAAAATGCCAGATTGGATGAAATCAAATTTATGGGTGTTTGTTAATTCATCATTTTTTCTAACAGTGATAGTTGCTTTCTTGGTGTTTGGCTATGGGAAATATACGGACTATCTCAAGGAGCAAGGTGAACAAAAAGTTCGCATGGAAAAATTAGACCTTCAAATTGCGACAGCTCTTTATGAGTTCCGAATACAAATAAAACTGGCTTCTTCAAGAAAGGAGTTAATTTCAGCAATTGAGTATCTGGATAATGTTAAGTCCCTTTATCCCGATTTACTTGCAAGACCGTTGAAGGGGTATGTCATTGAAACTTTGTTGAATGTTCCTCCAGGCGTGCAAAGAGATGTAATTAATAGTTCGCTCCAAGGTCTTGAAACACTAATGATTGCGAAAAATAGTTATTTAGCTCAAGAGAAGAATGGCCGAGATATTAATGTTCAGGAGCAGAAAAAGTACATACTTGATTGGCTAGATTTTGAAATTGCAAAGCCTAGAGGATGGTCAATTCCTTATTATCTGTATTATCGCTAACCATATTTCAATGTGCGTAAGGCGTAATAATAACGAGCGTAAGGTGGAACTGTGGTAGGGCGCCAATAAGCGAAGCGCATTGCGCCGGATATGTTGTTGCGCTTCGCGCCGGCTGTTTGAGTGCCGGGGGCTGCCCGGCGGCAGGTATCTTTCTTTTGCTTGCCCAAAAGAAAGATACCAAAGAAAAGGGCACTCCGCTGCCCCGACCCTACGGGCTAAACCTCGGCTAGTCGGAAAAACCGGGCGGCGCCGGAACTCGCTGCGCTCAGACAGCCGTCGCCGACTTCCCCCGGTTTTTCCGCCAATCCGAGGCGGGTCAGAGGGGAGGGCAAGGCGTCGTAGGTGGACGGTTCTGCCTAAGACGTGGTGGGGTGGTGAGGTGGGGTGTTGAATTTCTCCCCTCTCCCGCGAGCGGGAGAGGGGCAGGGGGAGAGGGTGCATTTGATCCCCTCTACGCCGCCGAGTAGCGCAGACGAGCCGGGGGCCTTCGGCTGAGGGTGTCTGAGGCCGTAGGCCGAGTTCCTCAGCCGCCCGGCTTGGCGAGCAACGCAGGGAACCCCGAAGGGGCGGAGTAGCGGGGTCGCCTTTTCTTTGCTTACATTTCTTTTGGCGAAGCAAAAGAAAGTAAGCTGCTGTCGGGCAGCCCCCGACACCTAAACAAGCGCGCGAAGCGAACAACTAACAGGAACGAGAATACTTTGACGAAGAATAAACGGAGCTATTTATGAACCATTACCACGTGTCCTTCGTCGATAGCGACGGCTCATTTTATTCGGCCTCGGTGGAGACGCCGCACGATCTGTTTACCACCGTGGGGATAGACGGCATAGCCCAGGAATTGGGCGAGCGCCTGGAGCAGGAAGAGCCGGTGGCGATCATTAACGTAATCCCTCTTAAATCTTGAGGGGATATTAAGGTTCTCGGAAAGGTCGATATGGCAGAAGAAGTCTTTGAAGCAAAAAACGAGCTGGAGCGCCAGTTGCTGGCGGCCCATGAGGGCAGCATCAGCGAGGACGATCTGGTCGATTTTATCCTCGGCAGCGAAGTGTTCATGCCGATCCAGGACGAGAAGGGTGAGCAGATACAAGGCCTGCAGCGCTCCTCGAAGGCGATGCCGTTGGCGGTGGAGGCCGACGGCGGGATCGTGGTGATGCTGGTGTTCAGCAGTCCCGACCGCGCCAAGCCTGTGGTCAAGGAATTCGACGGATACGGCGGCGGCTTGCTGACGGAGTTCTCCTGGGTATTGGAGAAAATCGACGAAGGTTTCGGCATCTCCATCAATCCGGGCTGGGATATCGGCTTCGATATCGAGCCCGAATTGGTCGCGCTGCTGAAAACCCGTTTGCTGACCAAAAGCGCTACGCATTAAGCGGGGGCGGCAGGCGGGGAAGCGTGCCGGGGCGAAACGAGTAAAACGGAGCGGAAACGATGGTGGCGTTTTCTAGCAAGGAAATACTCGAAGGTGAAGGCGAAATTCACGACGTGACGAATTTCCGGGAGGTGCATTTGTTGCGCCTGGAAAACCAGATGTTGTCTAAAGAGCGGCGCATTCTGATGCAATTGGCGGGGGCGGCGGCCTTGTTGCTGAACGAGCTTGATGCCGACACGTTTGAAACCTACGAAACCGCCGAGTTGCTGTCCGACTACTTGCGCAAGTTGGATGAGGATGAGTTGCGCCGCGTCATGTACGGCTGATTAGGGGCGGGTCAGGAGGCCAGCAATGCCACAATCCCTATCACTATCCAAGGCCGCACGCCTGATCGGCCTATCCCGCGCCACGCTGCAGCGCAAAATCAAAAACGGCGAATTGGACTCTTTCGACGGCATGGTTCAGCCGGAAGATCTGCTGCGGGCTTTCCCCGATTTCGAAATCGAGGCCGATCCCGAATACGAGCGCGTCAAGGTCATCAAAGAGCAGGCTTTCGGCAAACGCGTGTTCGAGCGGGCCCTGCCGGACAAGGAGGTGCTGGCGGCACGGCTGAATAGCCTGGGCCGGGAGTTGTCCGATGCGCAAGCCAAGCTGCAGCATTATCGAACGCTTATCGAGAACCTGGGCCGCAAATTGTCCGCGCTGGCCGCAACCGGCGGAGAAAGGCTGGCGTCGGACATTTCCGCGCTGCAATCCTGGCTCAGCGGCGAGCTGGAGGGACAAGCGGAAGGTTTCCCCCATGCCATTTTAGTGAAGGAAAGTTTAATGCGCATTATGTCACCCCAGGTTCGTCTTGTTCCCAGCGGTCACGAATTTTTCGTCGAGGGGTCCGACACCATTTTGGAGGCGGCTTTGCATGCCGGCATTGCCCTCGATTACGCGTGCAGCAACGGCAATTGCGGCGAGTGCAAGGCGCGCATCGTTTCCGGGCAAGTGAAAAAAATCCATCCTCACGATTTTCATATCAGCGAAGCCGAGCAGGGACGGGGCTATGTCTTGCTGTGCTCGAACACCGCCGTGACCGATCTGGTGATCGAGGCCAGCGTGGCGGGAAGCGTGGCGGAAATTCCGCTGCAGCACATCACCGCCAAGGTGAAGGGGGTGGACGCCTTGGGCGACGATATTCGCTTGCTCAAGGTGCAAACGCCGCGTTCCAGCCGCTTGCGGTTTTTTGCCGGCCAATCGGTTACCCTCAGCTTCGGACGCGGCGTGGAAGGCGCCTTCCCGGTCGCGAGCTGTCCATGCGACGACCGCAACCTGCAGTTCCACGTCCGCCGCCAGGCCGGAAACCGCTTTGCCGAGTATGTGTTCGACCAATTGCGCGGCGGTGAAGAAGTCGCGCTCGAAGGCCCGCTGGGCGATTTCGTGCTGCGCGAGGAGTCGCCGCGCATCCCGCTGTTCTTGGCTTTCGACAGCGGTTTCGCCCCGATCAAGAGCCTGATCGAGCACGCCATGGCGGTGGACAATGCCGAATCCTTGCATCTGTATTGGCTGGCGTCTCGTCCCGAAGAGCTTTACATGACCAACATCTGCCGGGCATGGGCCGACGCCTTGGATAATTTCACGTTCACTGCCCTGGTCGCCGACCGGGACGGCATCGCCGGGCAAATGCGGCAGGTCGTCCTGGCTTTCCCGGACTTGGCGAAATTCGACGTTTATGTGGCCGGCCCGAATGCGCAAACGGCCGAGGCGAAATCGATTTTGCTGCAGCAAGGCCTTCCGCCCGAGCAATTGTTCCTGTCCGAATCGGCTAATTTCTTCATTTACTGAACAAGCTGCGCGCCGCTTCCAAATGGTGCGCGTAATAGCTGTTCTTTAGGCTGCTGATCTTGATCTTGCCGTTGCTGCTCGGGGCATGGATGAAGCGGTTATTGCCGATGTAGATGCCGACGTGGGAAAAGGGCCGGTGCTCGGTGTTGAAGAAAACCAAATCACCCGGCCGCAAGTCATCCATGTCGATATCGCGCCCAAGTCCGGCGATTTGCGCGGCATTGTGGGGAAGCTTCAGGCCGACGGCATTTTCGAAAATATAGCTCACCATGCCGCTGCAATCCAAGCCGCTTTCCGGGTTGCTGCCGCCGAAGCGGTAGTCGGTATTGATCAGGCCGAAGGCATACATCACCACCTCGCGTCCCAAGGCCGGGTTGGCGGCGGGCAGCTTGAACTGCGCGGAGCCGGGGCGGACCGAGGGCGATGTTCCGCAGCCGGCGGCCAGCAGCACGGCCAGCAGAAACGAGGCTTGCAATAGGCGGGAAAGCGTTTTTTGCATCATGGCGGGTAGCCGATAGGGTGGGTCCGGGTTTATTGTAAAGCCTATTTGTCCTTTTCGGCCAACAGCGTATTCCATGCCCTATTGAGCCTGTCGCAGGGCAGCCAAGACGCTTGGCGCGGTTCGTGCTTCGATTTGTTTATCTGGGTGCAGAGGAGTGTCGCGATGAAATTGAAGCGCGTGTTGGGATGCTGTTTCTTGTTTGCCGGCATGCTGATGGCGGCATCTGTCTCGGCCGCTCGGTTTGCCGTCAAGGATGTGTCGAATACCATAATTTCTTGCAGTGCTCCTTTGCTGCAAAATTTCCCGGCAGGTTCTTGCATTGCCAATGGCCCGAATACCTTATTGCTCACGATCACCACGGCGCCGAACGAGTTCGCGCTGCAGTGTTCCGGGCAATACTGTTCGCCCGGTTATGAAACTTATATCGTTGCGCTCTATCAGGGTCGGTCTTATCTCTTACAGGGGCGGTCTTATCGCTTAACGAACGGGTTGCCACGGTGGCAGATTTTGCCGGCGGATGTAAGCAATGTGCCGCCGACGATTCCATGGCGGCTACCCTTTTCTTCTCTGACTTTCAGCGGAAAAATAGAATACAGCGATACTTTTCAGCTCATTCTTCAGTGGGATGACACTTACGACTATCGTTTGCATGCCGGTCAGCCCTTTTCCGGGCCGGAGGGCCTTGAGATTTACGCCGGCGTCAGTCCCATCGGACAGAAAGTGTTTACCCCCGCTACGTTCAGGAAAATCTGGCCTCAACCCTGAGGAAAATCTACTCCGTACTGCTGTTTGTCTGGCGGTTGGCGCCGATTTTGGATAGAATCCACGGCGGCTTCGTGAGTTCCAACGGCCTTTGAGCTTGTCCCATAAAGTCTAAAATTTTTGCCAATCTCCTAAGTGCGATCGTGTCGATAGAAACCATTAAAGATTTCGTCGGAAATGACATGCTGTCCGTGGATGATGTGATCCGCCGCCGCTTGCATTCGGACGTCGTGTTAATACGCCAAGTGGCCGAGTATATTATCGGCAATGGCGGGAAACGCCTGCGCCCGGTGATGCTGCTGCTGTCCTCGGGCGTATTCGGCTCTTGCGGCGAACGCAGCCACGAATTGGCGGCGGTGGTCGAGTTTATCCATACCGCCACGCTGCTGCACGACGACGTGGTGGACGAGTCCCAGTTGCGCCGTGGCAACGCCACCGCCAATGCCCTGTTCGGAAACGCGGCGAGCGTATTGGTGGGCGATTTCCTGTATTCCCGCGCGTTTCAGATGATGGTCGGCTTGGGCAGCATGCGCGTGATGGAAGTGCTCTCCGATGCCACCAATGTGATTGCCGAAGGCGAAGTGCTGCAATTGCTGAACTGCCACGATGCGGACGTGGATGAAGCGCGTTATCTACAAGTCATCCGCTACAAAACGGCCAAGCTGTTCGAGGCGTCGGCCCGCCTCGGGGCTATTCTGGGCGAAGCCGCGGCGCAAGACGAAGAGGCCATGGCGCAGTTCGGCATGCGCTTGGGAACCGCTTTCCAATTGATCGATGACGTGTTGGACTATTCCGATAGCCACGAAGCGATGGGAAAGAACGTCGGCGACGATTTGGCCGAAGGCAAGCCCACGCTGCCCTTGATTTACGTGATGCAGCACGGCTCCGCGGAGCAGGCAGGCGTGGTGCGCCATGCCATCGAAAAAGGCGGCTTGAGCGACTTGAATGCGGTGATGCAAGCCATCCGCGATACCGGCGCGCTGGATTACGCGCGCTGTCGCGCCGAGGCGGAAGCAAGCTCCGCCTGCGCGGCGATTGCACATTTGCCGCATTCAAAAGCGAAGGATAGTTTGCTACAATTGGCAGACTTTGCGGTTAGCCGGACATTCTGAATTTCCGGCCGGTCACAACGGGGTGTAGCTCAGCCTGGTAGAGTACTGCGTTCGGGACGCAGGAGCCGGAGGTTCGAATCCTCTCACCCCGACCAAAAAATTCAATAAAAACAGTATCCCATATTGTTTTTGAGCCAGCCCAAAAAGCCGACCTCTGCCTGCTAGGCGCTCCCTTTATCCCTCTATGTCCCGGCCGGATTGCCCTGCAAACCGGGCCGGTTCAGAGCGTTATCGTATAGGTGGAGCGTGCGGACCGATCCAATAATTCCTCAAGATAGGCATCGGGATCGAGCTTGACGATGCTGTAGTAGATATGGAAAGCCGTGTCCGACTCTCCCGCGGTTTCGAGCAGAGCTTCGCCCATTTTTTGCAGCAACATCTCCTTGACCTGTTCGGCATCGTCCGTGTTCTTGCCAGGCAGGCAAATGACGAACTCCGCGCCGCCGTAGCGATAAATTTTGTCTACGGGGCTTAAGGCTTCCCTGATACTGAGTATGGTCGTGCGCAACAGCTTGTCGCCGAGTTCGCGTCCATGGCTTTTGTTGATCTCTTTCAGGTCGAGATCCATCAGCAGGAGGCTGTATTGCGCCCCGCTTTCCTTCAGCCGCTGCTGCTCGGCCTTTAGATCAGGCAGCAATTTGGTATGATTGTATGCCCCGGTCAAGGAATCGATGTTTTGCAGGGTATGCGATACCCTGAGCCGCACATTGGCCAGTTCATCGCGAAACTGCGACGCGCTGCCGAGGTACAGGTCATAATCCTCCGTGGCTACCAGTCCCGTGCCCTTGACCTTGAGACAGACCTCCCGCGCGTTCTTGTGCATTGCCTGGTGTAATTCCCCGACTTTTTTGAGGGTAGGCAAGTTGCGCAGATGCGAATTGCCCTTGCTGTAGAACCAGCGGCCAAAAGCGCACTGGTGGTGGGCATCCTCGGCGATGTCCTTGGCCGCCGGTGGAAGCTTGCAAACCAGGGTGCGCAGCAGTTCTTCGCGCCATTTGTCGTGCAGTGACAGCGCCTCTTCAATTGTCGCCAAGATGCTCTTAAGTTCCTCTGTCGTGACGCTGATCATTTTCGCACTCCTTTAAAGTGACGCTCAATTGTTAGCGGGTCTTCAAGCGGGCTGTTTTATCTGAGTTTGAACTTGCCTAGCATGTCCGTGTTTTCGATCTCGAAGCCCAGATCATCCGCAAGTCGATTGAATTGTATAAAAAATACCGAGGCGATGTGTGTGGAAACTGTGAACACTTTGTAAACCATTGCGGCATCTTCAGGGCTTCCTTACGGATGGCCAGATGGAGGAATGAAAACAAGCCGCTGCGCGAATTCGCAGAGTCTTGCGCGGCCTACGTTCAGACGGCCCTAGGCGCCATTGCCTCTATGCGGCTAGCCTGGTCGTTGATGTCTTCGTCCGAATCGGGATAGTTGGCCGCGATGGTGCGGAATTCCGGGTGAATTTCGACAAAGGCGTCGGTGATGTCCGGATCGAAATGCTGGCCCTTGCCTGTGACGATAATCGCCATCGCATTTTCGTGGGACATGCTTGCCTTGTACACCCGGCGGCTAATCAAGGCGTCGTATACGTCCGCCAGCGCCATCAGGCGCGCTGAAAGCGGGATGCGGTCTCCGGCCAGCCCTTCCGGGTAGCCCGAGCCGTCCCATTTTTCTTGGTGGGAATAGGCGATTTCCTTGGCGCAGACGAGGAATTCCACCGGCATGCCCAACTGGGCTTCGGCATGCTGGATGGCGTCGCGGCCGAGCGTGGTATGGGTCTTCATGATTTCGAATTCGTCCGGCTCCAGGCGGCCGGGCTTGAGCAGAATCCGGTCGGGAATGCCGACTTTGCCGATGTCGTGCAGCGGGGCCGACTTGAACAGCGTCTGGATGTAATGGGGGGTGAGCGTGGCGGCGAAGCGCGGATGGGTTTGCAGCTTCTCGGCGAGCGCCTTGACGTAAAACTTGGTGCGGAAAATGTGATTGCCGGTTTCGTTGTCGCGGGTTTCCGCCAGCGAGGCCATGGCCATGATGGTCACGTCCTGAATCGCCTGGACTTCGCGGGTGCGGCGCGCCACTTCCTGTTCGAGAAAAACATTTTTGTCCTTGAGGAAGTCGGCGCTGGCTTTCAGCGTCAGTTGCGCCAGGACTCGCGCCATCAGGATGGGCGGACTGATGGGTTTGGTGATGTAGTCCACCGCGCCGA
>JAIOJO010000311.1 GCA_019911985.1 Sulfuricellaceae bacterium
GTGGACATGCTGCGCCGGCACGGCCACCGCGTCGTCGGCCTGGCGTGCGCGGAAGATGTCGACGACGCCTCCGGCGGCGCCTTGGCCGACATCTTCCTCATCGACCTCAATTTGCCCGGCGAGGACGGCATCAGCCTCGCACGCCGCATCCGCCGCGCGCAGCCCGGCGTCGGCGTGATCATGGTTACGGCGCGCGACCAGACGCACGACAAAACCCTGGGTTACGAAAGCGGAGCCGACATTTATTTATCCAAACCCGCCGCTCCCGCCGAATTGCTGGCCGCCGTCAATGCGCTGTCCCGCCGCCTCAAGCCCGATCTTGCGCCATCGGCCGCGAGCCTATCGCTCGACGTGCTCAAGCTCGATTTGCAGGGCCCCGCCGCTGAAATCTGCGTGACCCAAGCCGAGTCCGCCATCCTGATGGCGCTGGCCCGGGCACCGGGGCAGCGGCTGGAATACTGGCAGATTGCCGAAGTCCTCGGACAACAGCCCGAAGCGCTCAGCAAGTCCAGCCTGGACGTCAAAATTCACCGCTTGCGCAAAAAAATCGTCCAAGCCGGCGGCGGCGAGGCCGCCATCAAAGCCATCCGCCTGCAGGGCTATCAGCTTTGCGCCAAGCTGATCGTGCGCTGAACGCAGCCCGCCCTTCCGGGTGTAAGTTTTGGTAAGTTTCCGCTCTTTCCGCTGTGCTCCAATACAGTAAAAACCCTCAAGTCCGGCCCTAACACGCCCAGGCTTGAGCCGCGCGGAAGGGTAGCCGAGCCTATCCGCCTTAACTTTTTGGAGATCCCCCGCATGATTGCCCCGTCCGTCGATCAAATCAACCAAGCGCTCACCGACAATTTCGACAGCAATACCTCCATCACCGTCGGAGAGTCCGCCATCCTGAATTTAAGCTATCCCTACCTGGGCACGCCCGTCCCGTCCTGGTACTCGCAGGTGAACGCCCAATTAAGCGCCATCCAGGATCATGCGAAAGGCTGGCTCGACGGGCTGGGGCCGCAATTGTTTGCCGGCGCGCCGCAAGGCGTCATCAATATCGGAAACACCGTTACATCCTGCGCCAATCTGATGAGCGCAATCGTGCGGGAAATCGAGGCTACGCCCGGCGCGGCCATCACAACAGAACAGCAAAGCAATCTGCTCACGCTCGCCAATGCCATCTCGGACGATTGCGGACAACTGCAAAACCAGTGCCAGGCATTCGACCGGAGCTACCGCGATTTTATCCAGCAATTCATATCGGATCGGGACACGCTCGTCGCGGCGGTTCAACAGGCGGGGCAGCAGCTAGACTACGACGCGCAGCTATTGCAGCAAATCGATGCGCAAATCACCGCGCTGCAGGTCAAGATTGCGCGCCTCACGCAAAAGGTGACGCAAGAAGACATCAAGATGGGGGCGTCCCTATTCGGCACGGTGGTTTCGAACCTGACTTTTGCCATCACGCTGGGCGCCGGGCCGGTTGTGTCGATGTGTTTGGGCATCGTGCGCATAGGCGTCGACATGGTTAAAGAAATCAAGAACAGCCAGGAAATTCGGCAGGATATCGCCGCCATCACCCGCCTGATGGTGCAAGCCAACGACGATACCTTTCAGATGATTTCCTTAAAATCCATGATCCATTCCATCAACAATATTTTGTATGAAAACATGGATTACCAGGATGCGCTTCCCAGCCTGGGCGCGCTGATCGAAATCACCGGCCTGCAGGCTCAAACCATTGCCGTGGCGCTCGCGCAAAATCAGCCGAATGTGAACCTCATACCCAATCTCAACGATCTGGACGAGACCGTCGGCGCGTGGAACGACATCGTCGATTTCGCCACCCAAGTGGAAACGAGCTCCCTCACCAGCGCCTCCATCACCTTACCCATGAACGCACCCGCATAAGGAGTCCGAAAATGACAGAAAGCACCCCCTCGCTCGCCCCCGATACGGAACAAACCAAGCAGCAGCTCACCGACAATTTGAACAGCAACCAGGTGGTGACCGCATATTCGCTGGCCTTATTGAATGTAAGCCTCAACCCCATCCCCGGACTGAATCCTCAACCGGACTGGTTCGACACCATGCAAACCAACCTCGCGGCGGCAAAGCAGAGCGGGCAATATTGGATCGACACCCTAGGACCGCAATTATTCTCCACGGTGCCGCAATCCATCATCAACTACAGCGACACGTTTAACGCCGACACCGGCTTTATTTTGCAAATCCTCAAGGACTGCAACTACAACCCCGGCACAGATCAAAAAGACCAGATTCTGGCCCTCCTGAATAACACATTGCAGGAGCTCGACACGCAACAAGGCGCCATAGTCGATGCCCAAACCGCACTGGTGGCCTTTTCGCAAACGGTGTCGGAACAGCACCAGCAGCTTGTCGACGGCAACAACGGAGCGCTGGCCGCCCTACAAGAAGACCAAGACCAAGTCATCGGCATTCAAGGACAAATCGCCGACTTGAATGCGAAACTGGCCGCCGATAGCACCTTGGCGACCACCTCGGAAGTCGGCTTGGGCGTTGGAATATTTATTGCCGTCGCCGGTTTTGCGTTGTGCGTTGCAACCGGAGGCCTTGCCGCACCGGCCGTAGTTGGCGGGGCCGGCGTGGTCGGCGCTGGCCTGGGTATCGCCGGAACGACCGTTTGGAACATAGACAAGACCAACGATTTGAAAAATATTCAAAAAGAGCAAAATCTGCTGTCCGCGGAAAACGCGCAAATTTCCGCCTTACAAACCATCATTTCAACGACGGGCACGCTAACGACGGCCAACGAATCCGCCGAGGCCGCCTTGGTCGCCATTAAAGCAATGTACGAAACCTTGGCGCAGAAAATGCAGGCGACCATTAACAACGTGGAAGCAGCCGATAACGCGGACATTCCCGGAATATTGCAAGCGGCCAAAATCACCACGGCGCAAACGGATTACGACCAATTGACGGCCTTTGCCACACAAATAGAAGACTTATCCGTCACCAACCAAGGCGTGATTCCGGCACCTGGAACCCCCGCTTAACGGCGAGGTTATTCGTATAAAACCGCCTACAGCGGCCTATTGAATTGGAAAAGGCATGACTGCTCAAACCCCTTCGAACCTGAACTTAAGTCCCGATCCGAACACGCAAAACAATATCAACCAAACGATATCCTCGGTGGGTTCCGTGTCGTCTTACTGCGCATCCGTCTTGGCAACGAACATTCCGCAGAGCCTGCCGGGCAATATTTATACTCAATTGAACACAGCCCTCAACTCGGTGAAATCGCATTCGACCTACTGGATGAACGACTTAGGCCCAATGGTGAGCGCCACGTTTCCCGATATGGTATTGGAATTTTCCCAGCAATTTTCCGTATCGAGCAATGCCATCACGACTATCCTCAATACCATCATCAACAATCAACACGGCGTGGCAACCCAAGCGCAGCAAACCCAGATTAGCAGACAGATTGCCTCCCTGACTCAGCTAATCGATCAACAATCCACGATGCTGGAATCGATTCAAGGCAACTTGATTAATTTCAACACGAACCTTGAGCAAGATCGCTCGACCCTATCGACTTCATCATCCGACATCCAGCATATCCTCAACCAGAACGGCGCCGACCAAGCCGCATTACAGCGCCAAATCCAGCAAGTGCAGGCTGACATCCAGTCGGATCAAACCATGATGAGATACATGTGGTTGCTGGGTCCCTTGCCGGAGTGGTACTTATACAACCAGATTCAGAATCTACAAGCGCAGCTAACGCAATTGTTGAACGGATTAAGCGCCGACCAGCAGCAGAACGCTACGCTGATGATGGTGGGGAATTCCTTTGACGATTTGGTCAGTCAAAATTTGCAGACCCAAACGATTTATACCAGCATTATCAATTCCTGGTCGGTGCTGCACGGCAAGTACACGGCGGTTGAAAATGCCTTGAATAAGGCCAACGGCAATAACGTGGCGCCCTTGTTGCAGCAAGTGGACATGAGCACGGCCAATAGAGAATGGCAGCAATTGGCCCAGTTCGTCCAGAACTTAAAAGCCCAAGGCGAGCAGCATCGCCGGGAAGCGGGGGTATAGAAATTTCCGAGTAACTGGGCGGTGAGCGTAGTAAATGTAGGTTGGGCTGAGGAACGATGCCCAACATCTTCAAAACATCTTCACTGGTATTTTTAAGGATGATTAAGTCTGTTGGGCTTCGTACCTCAGCCCAACCTACATTCTTTGGCCACGCGGGTTGCGGGCTACATCAATCTTCCAGCGAGCGCACTCTCACCGCCTTGCCCTTGACCTTGCCCGCCGACAATTTGCGTAGCGCCTCGCGGGCGATGTTGCGCGCAACGGCGACATAGGTGGATTGCTCGGTCACGGTGATCTTGCCGACTTGCTCGCGGCTGAATCCGGCTTCGCCGGTGAGCGCGCCCAACACGTCGCCGGGACGAATTTTCTCCTTGCGCCCGCCGAGTATCTGCAGCGTCACCATCGGCGGCAGCAGCGGCGAGTTGTCGCAGCTTTGCAGCGCGTCGAGCTCGTGCCAATCCGGCTCGCTGCCTGTCATTTTGGCGATTTCATCAACGCGGTTCATCTCGGCCGGGCTGCACAGGCTCAGCGCCCAGCCGTCCTCGCCGGCGCGGCCGGTGCGGCCGATGCGATGGACGTGGATTTCCGGGTCGGGCGTGACATCGACGTTGATGACCGCTTCGAGTTTCGCGATGTCCAGGCCGCGCGCCGCCACGTCGGTCGCCACCAGCACCGAGCAACTGCGGTTGGCGAACTGGATCAGCACCTGGTCGCGGTCGCGCTGTTCCAGGTCGCCATTCAAGGTCAGCGCATGGAAGCCCTGCGCCTGCAGCACGTCGAGCAAATCGCGGCATTGCTGCTTGGTGTTGCAAAAAGCCAGCGTACTGGCCGGGCGGTAGTGCTTGAGCAAGACCCCGACGGCCTGCAAGCGGCCCTCGTGGCTCACCTCGTAGAAGCGCTGGCGGATCGTGCTGTCCTCATGCTGTTCCGTCAGCTTCACCGACTGCGGATTGCGCAGGAAGCGCCGCGCCAGTTGGGCTATCCCGTCGGGATAGGTCGCCGAGAACAGCAGCGTCTGGCGCTGCGCCGGGCATTGCTGCGCGACGTAGGCGATGTCGTCGTAAAAGCCCATGTCCAGCATCCGGTCGGCTTCGTCGAGCACCAGGGTATCGAGCGCCTCCAGCTTCAGGCTGCTGCGCTGCAGATGGTCCATGATGCGGCCCGGCGTGCCGACGACGATATGCGCACCGTGCTCCAGGCTGTTGATCTGCGGGCGCATCGGCGTGCCGCCGCACAGCGAAATGATCTTGATGTTGTCCTCGAAGCGTGCCAAACGGCGGATTTCCTGCGTCACCTGCTCGGCCAGCTCGCGCGTCGGGCACAGCACCATCGCTTGCACCGCAAAGCGGCGCGGGTTCAGCTTGGTCAGCAGCGGCAGCGCGAACGCCGCCGTCTTGCCGCTGCCGGTCTTCGCCTGCGCAATCAAGTCTTGCCCGGCCAGCGCCAGCGGCAGGCTGGCCGCCTGTATCGGCGTCATCGTCAGGTAGCCGAGCTGCTGCAGGTTCGTCAGCATGGCGGGCGATAGCGGCAGTTCGTCGAAAGAGCGCCCGGCAGGGTTTGCGGCAGGCGAAGAAGGGGAAATAATATCGGTCATGCGCAATTATCCCCGCTTGCGGCATGGAATGCCGGAAAAAATCGCATCGCCATGATTTTTCAGGCTTTACAGAACGACATCGCGGGACGGTTTAGGCTCGAAACGCCTGCAACAGCGCACGCCCCCTGCCCCGGCAGCCAAAATTAATTCTTATCGGAATCCGAGCCCACGGCCTTTTTCGCCACCGCCGCGGTGACATCGACCGCCGTGCCGACCACCGCCGCGCCCGCCTTGACCGCCGTAGCGCCGACCGAAACCGCCGCATCGGCCACGGTGACCACCGCGCAACCGCTCAGGCTGAGCAGCAGCAGGTAAACGATCAAACGCATAGAAAATAACAAGGGACGGCCCCGATCTTGTTCGTTAAATTTTGGACTTGGCTTCAGGCATTATCCACGATTCTCGCAGATGGCATGAACCAAGCGGTATAGGGCGGGGCTGGCGAAAGGCTTAGTGCGCCATAAAGAGACGACCGAAGGTAGCCAACCCTTGTTACTGTAAGTACAGTCAAATCAGTATCTGTGTATGATATGCTTCCTCCTCTATTTAGAAAGGGAAAACTTCTTGTCCGGGCGAAACTGGGCTTTATAGTGCGAAATAATAACGAAGATGATTCAAAACATTCTGGATGCCCTACAACGGCTTTACACCATGGACGATCGGCCTTGGGTAGTAGGGTACAGCGGTGGCAAGGACAGCACGATGATTGCGTCGCTGGTCTTTGACTCCATAAAAGCACTACCACCTGAGAAACGAACCAAGGAAGTCTGCATTGTCTGCACCGACACACGGGTGGAGATTCCGGCAGTAGTCGCCCGTGTCCAGGGTGAGCTGGATGCCATGAACACCCATTCTGCAGAGCATGGCCTCAATATTCAGGCGTATCTACTTAAGCCACCCTCGCAGCAATCATTCTGGGTCAATATCATCGGCCGCGGTTATCCGCCTCCGAACCGTAGCTTCCGTTGGTGCACCCAACGCCTGAAGATTGACCCTGTCAGCACATTCATTCGAGGAAAATTGGGTCATTGGGGCGAAGCCATCATCCTGTTGGGTGCCCGCCGAAGCGAAAGCGGCTCCCGTGCTCAAACCCTGGCCGCCCGCGCCAAGAACGATTTCGGCCTGCGTCGACACGACGACTTGCCACGCTGCTGGATTTCCACCCCCATCGAGCACCTGTCCACGTTTGAGGTCTGGGAATACCTCATGGAGAACGAATGCACATGGGGCGGGGATAACCAAGCGCTGTTCCAGCTATACAAGGATGCTTCCGGCGGCGAGTGTCCATTGGTTGTTGACCAGTCCACTCCGTCTTGCGGCAATAGTCGCTTTGGTTGCTGGACCTGCACGGTTGTGGAACGGGACAAAGCCAGCGAGGGCCTGCTGGCCACAGGAGATACCAAGATGGAAGCATTGCTCCATTTCCGGGAGACCCTGATTCATTACCGTGACCCTGAGAACGGATACCGGGACATGGTGCGCAAAAACGGTCAGGAAGGTCCAGGCCCATTGAAGATAGAAGCCCGAAAGGAATTGCTATCGAAGTTGTTGGCGTTACAAGAAGAGTCAAACTTACCTGTCATCAGCGAAGAAGAGCTCCACTGGATTCAGACCTATTGGAACAGTGCGCGTAACCCGGATGACGGAACTGGAGTCGTGAACATCATCTTCCAACAGAAGGGGGACGCTATGCCGGACAGCAGGGATGACGCATATCTAAAGGAAATCGAACAGCGCGTGACCGACAAGAAGGAAATTTCGCTGGACACACTGCGACGCTTGGTTGCCAAGGTCGAAGAATACGGCGAAAGTCATCGAGCCGTAGGTTTGCAAGACGAGCTCCTACAGATTCTTCAGGACGATTTGAGAGAGCGGCAAACAGAAAAGGGGGAAGCGCATGCCTGAGGTATACATTGACGCTCTTACCATCAATAATTTTGGACCGTACTATGGTGAGCACACTTTCGAATTCGGAACGGATGGCCATCGCAGCGCCACACTGATTGGCGGCAAGAACGGCGCCGGCAAGACACACCTGCTGCGTGCGCTGTACCTCGCCACAGTCGGCGAAAGCGGCGCCATTGATCTGAAGAAGGTCGAGTCTGGTTCTGACGCCACTCGGTTTGAACTGGCTGAGTCACTCAATCGGCGAGCCCGGTCAGAAGGCCTGGATACTTGTTCTATGACATTGAGATTGAGTCAGCGCGACGATACCGGCAGTATTGGGCGAACCCTGACCTTGGTCCGCCAGATTCGCCAGCGGCCCAGCTCGCCACCCGTTTTCTACTCTAAGGCTAACCTCTCTGGCGACTCAAATTGGATTGAGGACGACGAAAAAGTCCAGAAGCTCCGCGACGCATTCCTACCTCGCCATCTGACACGTTTCTTCTTTTTTGATGCCGAGCGTAGCCAAAGCATCCAGTTGAATGAACGTGAAATCACCGAAGGTATCAGTCGGGTTCTCGGTCTATTCTCATACTCAGAACTGGAGGAAGATCTCCGTCAACTCACATCGACCAGAATTCCTCGAATTTACGGCCAAGGTTCCGATGCCGAGCGACGACTCAACGACATTGCAGCCAACATTCTGCGCTTCGAATCCGACCTCAAGACTTTGTCCGTAGAAGACTCCGACCAGGAGCAAGAGCTTCGTGGTGCGAACTCCGAGCTAGATGAGATTGAAGACCAGCTCAGGACTATCGGCGCTGTTGACCCGGAAGAACTGGCCAAGGCCCATCGCCAACGCGAATCCATCAAGACCACCAAGGACAAACTGGAAGCCAACCTCGGCACAGCTTGGGAATCTATTCTGCCAGTCTCGTTGTTGGGCACCTTCCGGTCTGAGGTACACGACTACCTGATTCAGGAGGAGCGTCGTCGCGATTGGGAAAACCGCAAGGCTAGCGTTGAGCCAAAGATTCCACAGGTCAAGCGGGCCGTGTTTGATAACGTTCCAGAGAATCTGGCGCTGTCCGAGTCACAAAAAATGTTCTACGAACACCAGATTGATAAAGCGCTGCAAAGCCTTTTCAATCCGCCACCTGAGGGAATGGCCAATAACGTCTACGTGGTCCCAGAGCGGAATGAACTGAGCATTCAGGTTCGCACCAAACTGCGGACCCAGACCGCCGCCATTCAAGGACTGGCCGACCTGTGCTTGGAACTGGAACGTAAAACTTCCGAGCTGCGTGAGCTGGACCAGACCCTCAAAGCGTTGACATCCGATGGGGCAGCCATCACTCGCGGTAATGAGCTTCGAGAACAGCGCGGCGCGCTACTGAAGCACAAGGAGCAAATTGAATCCAGGATGTCTGCTATCCAGGCGGAGCGGGTTCAGCTCGACCGCAAGCTCCAGGAACTGCGCAAGGAGGAAACCATCCTTTCCGAACAGGTTCAGAAGGTACAGAAGGGCCGCAATCTCAACAGCCTGGCACACCGTTATCGCGAGGCCGTGAGCGAAATAAAGTCTAGTGCCGCCATTTCACTTCGTGAGAAGATTTCCGACATTGTCGGCGGCCTTTGGCTGGACATCACGGATCGCGGCATCGAGTACGTCGGCATGGACTTCGACCAGCACTGGAATTGCTTCCTACGAAAAGCAGACGGCACCAAGGTGCCCTGGGAGACCGCCAATACGTCGGCTGGTCAGCGCCAGGTCCGCATTCTTGCCTTCACCGAAGCATTGCGCCGACTCGGCCGGTTTGTAACGCCCTTGGTCGTTGACACGCCCTTGGGCCGACTGGACAAGGAAGTTCGGGAGAGCGTTCTGGAACGGCTGTACCTGTCCGGCCACCAGAGCATCATTCTGACCACCAACGCCGAGATTGATCCCAAGAGCGACCTGTTCGACAGGATTTCACCGCATCTAGCCAGGGTCTACACTTTGAACCCGGAGGGGAACCAGGAATCCATGAGTTACCAAGTCCGAGTTAGCAACGATTACTTCAAGCGTGTGCTTTAAGAGGTAGGAAACTATGCGAATTAAAACTAGTGCTGAAGTAGGCGACTTCCTGGAAGCAAATTGGAGCCGAGTGCATGCCCCGAACAAGGCCGTTTTCGGTCGGGCCGGCCTCTTCTTGGCTCTCGGCGAAGGTGTTCCCTCAGGCTTCAAGTCCAAGGACTCTCACGGCATCGAGCTCGCTGAGGAAACCATACTGGGCGACGACCTCATCTCCGTTGTCCGTGCGGCTCTGAACTTCCGGAATGGCGCCACTCTGGACGAGAACGGCTACAAACAGGCATTCCGTCTGTACTTCGAGTACGGCTGCCATCGGCTCAAGCAGATTTGGGACGAATACAATGGCGACCAGACCATGTTCACGGACGCTCTCATTAAATTGGCCAGGTCCGGTCCTGAGCCCACTGTGGGAGACGATAGCTCATCAACACCGCCACTGGCAGTAGTTGAGCACGCTGTGCGTGTCAAGCTGCTGGCGGATATTGAGCCATGGACCATCAATGCTGCCGGCGGCAACTGCCTGACCGTAATCTCGGGCAAGCCCGGCTCAGGCAAAAGTCAACTGGCACTCGACCTTTTGGCGCAAATTTCCCGGCAAGGTGTGCGCTTCCTGTTTTTTGACCTTAAGGGTGAACTGGAAGACGATCCCTCCAACCCGCAACAGACGGAAACCCGGAACAATTTCTTTCAGCTTACCGGCGCCAAGTACATTCGCCTGATTTCTGAGGGGCTGCCCATCAATCCACTGTTCCGAGGCAAGACCGAAGCCGAAAACGCCCAGATTGCCACCGAGGTGGCGTCTCTGGTCGGCGCCTTCGCACCTCAGCTCGGTGCGAACCAGGAACGGGCCATCCGAGATTCTTTTGAAAGCCTTGAGCGGCCCGACTTCCAGGGACTGGCTACGGAGCTGAAGCAACGTGGTGAAGAGGGTGTCTCCCTTGCCATTCTGGAGAAAATTTCCAAATTCAACTTATTCGCCCGCGCGGACAAGGCGCAGCCTATCGAGCGCTGGCTGAGTACATCGCAGGTTATTGACTTCAAGCCCCTAGGCAACGACAACGAAACCAAGACCCTTGCCGTAGCCTTCATCCTGAACTGCATCATGCGTCAGTTGAACCGCGCACTGGCGGTCAAGGACGGCATCCAGCCACTGCAGATGATTCTCTTTGTGGACGAGGCGCACCTGTTGTTGCCGAAAGAAGGAAAATCCGGCCTCCTGGGTTCTCTGGCACGCCAGGGCCGCTCATGGGGCTTCCCGGTCTGGCTAGCGTCGCAGGATGCGGACGCCTTCCTAACCAAGGGTGCTAATGCTACGGACTTCGCCGAGCTTGCCGAGTGCGGCATCCATTTTTCCCCCCAAACACTGACTGAAGCCGAGCAAAAGCGCGTCCTGGGGCAGTCCTTGCACAAGCAGTTGCAAAAGGGTGAAGCTGTCCTGCGTCTGTCCGGTGGCAAGCTGCATACCGGCTCAGCACGTCAACTCTGGCGGGATAAGGGTGCATTGGCTGAAGATAATTAAGTTGGCAATTGAATAGCTGGTGATTGACGATCTCCGTAACCGTAAAATCCGCTCACAGGCTTGAACCACGATTCACTCAATATGATTATCGAACTGTGAGTCCAGGCTCTTGCAAGCAACGTTACTTTTCAATCTCATTTTCCACCGAAAATAATTCATCGGCTTTTATGTCGCTCAAAATGGCCGAAATCCGCCAGGTGTTTGCCCTACCGGATGAAGACATTACGCACCGGTCCTAGCGCTAGATGGCACCAATCCCTTTCCATAAAAAGTCAACTCACCCCGATCTACGGCCTCCGCACGCGGCTCATCGAACCTTGAACATCCACTTTTAACAGGGTCAACTGGCCGTTTTGGGTCAAAACCGCCCTGCTACCGTTCCCCCCCCACAAGACCATTAACCTCAGACCGCGTATTTACCCGCTCACGCAGTGAAGGCCGATAAATGCGGCCTGCATTCTACGAGGAAGGCTGAGTGGGTCGACGATTTCAAAGCGGCAGAGGCCGCCCTAAATACACCTAAATAGCCATACTTTTATATGGCACATCATGTGCCACCATGCTAATCTGCTTTTATGAAGAAAACCCGGTTTGAGTGGGACACCAACAAGGACGCTGAAAACCAGGAAAAACATGGAATACCGTTTTCTCTGGCACAGTATGCCTTTGCCGACCCCTGCCGTATGATAGCCGAAGACCTCGCTCACAGTGAAACCGAAAAGCGCTATTTCTGTTTTGGCGAGGTCGAAGGCGGCATTCTTACCGTCCGCTTTACCTATCGCGGCGGTGTAATCCGAATTTTTGGCGCCGGTTACTGGCGGAAGGGAAAGGCAATATATGAGCGCGAAAACGAGTTTCGCTAAAACCGGCTACACCGACGAGCCGATTGAGGCCAAGGTCATCCAGGACTTTCTTCCTCCGCCTGAAGAGTTAGCTTTCCGGGAGGAGGGGGTGAAGGTCACCATTGCCCTGAGCAAGAAGAGCGTCGAGTTCTTCAAATCCGAGGCGGCGAAACACCATACCCAGTATCAGCGCATGATCCGCAAGCTCATCGATTCCTACGTGGATGCTTACGACAAGCCGCCAACATAGCGCTTACGTCCGTAAGCGGTCCGACGTTTGGATACCTATCAACCCGCCGTTACCTGATTCAAAACCAGGCTGGGAAAGGCGAGTATCAAGCCCACCATAATCACCTGGATAATCACGAAGGGAATCGCGCCCCAGTAGATGTCGCTGGTTTTCACTTCCTTGGGGGCTACGCTGCGCAGGTAGAACAGCGAGAAGCCGAAAGGCGGGTGCATGAAGGAGGTCTGCATGTTGACCGAGAGCAGCACGCCGAACCAGATCAGGTCTATGCCCAACTTTTGCGCGACGGGGGCGAGCAGCGGCACCATGATGAAGGCGATCTCGAAGAAGTCGAGGAAGAAGGCCAAGAGAAAGACCATCAGGTTGACCGCCAGCAGGAAGCCGATGATGCCGCCCGGCAGCGCGGTGAGCAGGCTTTCCACCCAAAGGTCGCCGTCCACGCCGCGGAATATCAGGCTGAATACCGTCGAGCCGATCAGGATGAAGACGACGAAGCTGGTCAGGCGCGCCGTCGAGTCCATGGCTTGCTTGAGCAAGCCCAGGTCGAGGCGGCGATGGACGAGCGCCAGCAGCAATGCGCCGACCGCGCCCATGGCGCCGCCTTCGGTGGGCGTCGCCACACCCATGAAGATGGTGCCCAGCACCAGGAAGATCAGCAGCAAGGGCGGCACCAGGGTGGTCATCACCCGCGCCAGCAGTGCCGCACCGCGCAAGTTGCGCGCCTCGGGGGGCAGCGCGGGCACGGCGTGGGGCTTGAAGAGGCTGACCAGCAGCACGAAGCCGGCGTAGAAAGCCGTGAGGATCAGGCCCGGCACCATCGCGCCCTGGTACATGTCGCCCACCGATACGCCGAGCTGGTCGGCCATCACGATCAGCACCAGGCTGGGCGGGATGATTTGGGCAAGCGTGCCGGAGGCGGCGATGATGCCCGCCGCCAGCCGCTTGGAATAGCCGTAGCGCAGCATCACCGGCAGGGAGATCAAGCCCATCGCGATCACCGAGGCGGCCACCACGCCGGTGGTCGCCGCCAGCAGCGCGCCGACGAAGATCACCGCGTAGGCCAGGCCGCCGCGCAACGGGCCGAAG
>JAIOJO010000312.1 GCA_019911985.1 Sulfuricellaceae bacterium
GTTCCCCTTCAGCTAAAACGCGATATGGACAGGATCGCTAGGCTTTAGCCTCACCCGTCAACTTGGTTGATCCCGCGCTCTTGGCTTAATTTAAGCCAAGAGCGCGACGCAATGTCCTGCCAGCTTACGGCAGCCAGTTTACCGTTTTTTTAAACTTGGCCGGGAGCGCGGATAAATCAAGACGCCGCGCCTAAATACCTTTGCGCGCCATGATCTCGTTCATCAAGCGCAAACCGGCGAATGCGTCTTTGGCATAATGCACCTTGCCGGGCTCGCTGTAGGCTAGGCGGCAGTCTTCCTCGACAAAGCGGCGGGTAAGCGCGGCCCCGCCGAGGATGACCGGGGTGCTGATGCCCAGCTTTTTCATTTCTTCCAGGTTGTCTTTCATGATGACCGTGGACTTGACCAATAAACCGGACATGCCGATGGCGTCGGCCTTATGTTCCAGCGTCGCTTCCAGGATGGTAGCCAGGGGCTGCTTAATCCCCAGATTGACCACTTTGTAGCCGTTGTTGGTGAGGATGATGTCCACCAGATTTTTGCCGATGTCGTGCACGTCGCCCTTCACCGTGGCGAGTACCATCAGGCCCTTGTGGCTGCCCTCGGCGCGTTCCATGTAAGGCTCCAGGAAAGCCACGGCGGCCTTCATGGTCTCCGCGCTTTGCAGCACGAAGGGCAATTGCATTTCGCCGGTGCCGAATAATTCGCCTACTACTTTCATGCCGTCGAGTAGCAGGTCGTTGATGATTTCCAGCGGGGAATATTTCTCCAGCGCGGTTTTCAGGTCCTCGTCCAAACCGGGCTTATCGCCGTCGACGATACGCAGCTTGAGCGCCTCCTCTATGGTGGCGGGTTTGGCCTTCTTGGTTTCCGCCACCTTCACGTCCTTGAACATGTCGACGTAGGCCAGCAAGGGGTCGCGCCCGTCGCGCCAGTTGTTGAAAATCAGGTCTTCGGCGGCGGTGCGCTGCACTTCGTCGATCTTGTGCAGCGGCATGATCTTCGAGACGTGGATGATGGCGCCGGTCATGCCGCGTTTCTGGGCGTGGGCGAGGAATACCGAGTTCAGCACATGGCGGGAGGCCGCATTGAGGCCGAAGCTGATGTTGGACAGCCCCAGCACGATCTGGCATTCGGGCAATTCGCGGCGGATGCGCTCTATCGCGTCCAGCGTGTTGACGCCGTGCAGGCGGTCGGCTTCCATGCCGGTGCAGATGGTGAAGGTGAGCGGGTCGAACATCAGGTCGGAGGCCGGCAGGCCGTGCCGCTTGACCGCGAAGTCGTAGAGGCGATGGGCGATGCGCAGCTTGTCGTCGATCTCCTTCGCCATGCCGTCCTCGTCGATGGTCAGCGCCACGACCGCCGCGCCGAATTTCTTCGCGAGGCGAAGGATTTTCTCCGCCTTCTCCTCGCCGTCCTCGAAATTGATCGAGTTGATGATGGATTTGCCGCCGATCAGCTTGAGCGCGGTTTCGATCACCGGCACTTCGGTGGAGTCGATCATCAGCGGCACGGAAATCTGGCCGCGATAGCGGGAAATCAGCTCCGCCATGTCCTTGGCCTCGGGGCGGCCGACATAGGCGACGCACACGTCCAGCGCGTGGGAGCCTTCCTTTACCTGCTCGCGGCCGACGGCGACCAAGGCATCCCAGTTTTCCTCGGCCAGCAAGTCGCGGAATTTTTTCGAGCCGTTGGCGTTGGAGCGCTCGCCGATAGCGAATACCGCATTCTCCTGGCGCAGCGCAACCGCGCTGTAGAGCGAGGAAACCGAGGGTTCCCACTGCGGATTGCGGGCGACGGGCGCTTTGTCGGGGCGGGCGTCGAGCATGGCGCGCACCGCCTTGATGTGATCCGGCGTGGTGCCGCAACAGCCGCCCACCAGGTTAACACCGTCTTCTTCGACGAAACGGCGGTGCCAATCGGACAATTCCGCCGCCACCAGCGGGTACTCGGTCTTGCCATCCACCAGCATGGGCAGGCCGGCGTTCGGCATCACCGAAATAAACTTGCGCCAGCGCTCGCTCAGGGTTTTCATGTGCTCGGCCATTTCCGCCGGGCCGGTGGCGCAGTTGAGCCCCATGCCGTCTACGTCGAGGGCGTCGATGGCGACAATCGCGGAAAGAATATCGCTACCCACCAGCATGGTTCCGGTGGTTTCGATGGTGACTTGGACGAAAATCGGCACGTCCTCGCGGCTTTTCTCGCTGCGCGCTATCTTGCAGCCGTTGACGGCGGTCTTGATCGTCAGCAAGTCCTGATTGGTTTCCAGCAGAAACGCATCGATGCCGCCGTCGAGCAGGCCCCGCGCCTGTTCGGCGTAAGAGTCTTCCAGGGTGTCGTAATCCAGGTGGCCGAGGCTGGCCAGTTTGGTGCCGGGGCCGACCGATCCGAGCACGTAACGCGGCCAGTCCGGGGTGGCGAAGCGCGCGGCTGTTTGGCAGGCGATCTCCGCCGCGCGTTTGTTGATTTCGTAAGTTTTGGCCGTCAGGTCGAACTCCGCCAGCACCACTTTGTTGGCGCCGAAGGTGTTGGTTTCGACGCAATCGGCCCCAGCCGCAAAATAGGCGCTGTGGACTTTTTCGACGAAATCGGGACGGGTCAAGACCAGCACTTCGGAACAGTTTTCCAGGCCGAGAAAGTCTTTTTCCACATCCCAGTTTTCCGCCTGGATCAGGGTGCCCGTGCCGCCGTCGCACAGCAGCACGTGATGGGTCATGCGTTCCCGCAGAGTGGGTTTCATAGTATCGATGTCTTTACAAA
>JAIOJO010000313.1 GCA_019911985.1 Sulfuricellaceae bacterium
TCGCTCGACGATTTCGGCAGCGGCATGTCGTCTTACGCCTACCTGAAAACCCTGCCGGTCGATTACTTGAAAATCGACGGCAGCTTCGTCAAGGACATCATCGACGACCCCATCGATCTGGCCATGGTCGAAGCCATCAACAATATCGGGCACGTAATGGACATCCAAACCATCGCCGAATTTGTCGAAAACGACGCAATCCTGGAGAAGCTTCGCTATATCGGTGTGGATTACGCCCAAGGTTTCGGCATTGCCAAGCCCAAACCACTGGAAGTCCACCTGGCTTGAACCCTGACATCCTCTCTGCCGAGAGCCCAGCGGATCAAGTATAATGGGCCATCTTTAAGCGCATACCCTGGCCATGTCGACACCGGAACTTTCCGTCATTATCCCCGTATATAACGAAGAGCAAGGATTACCTTCCCTGTTCGCGCGGCTCTACCCCGCCCTCGACGCATTGCAAATAAGCTACGAAATTATCTTCATCAACGATGGCAGCCGCGACCGTTCCGCCGCGATGCTGCGCGAACAATTTCAGCAACGCCCCGATGTGAGCCGCGTGATCCTGTTCAACGGCAACTTCGGCCAGCACATGGCCATCATGGCGGGCTTCGAGCAATGCCGCGGCCAGCGCGTCGTCACGCTGGATGCCGACCTGCAAAATCCGCCGGAAGAAATCGGCGTGCTCTTGGCCGCCATGGACGAAGGCCACGACTATGTCGGCAGCATCCGCCGCAGGCGCCAGGATTCCTGGTGGCGCCATGCCGCTTCCCGCGCGATGAACCGCCTGCGCGAGCGCATCACCCACATCAAAATGACCGACCAGGGCTGCATGTTGCGCGCCTACAGCCGCGACATCATAGCGGCCATCAATACCTGCCGCGAGGTCAACACCTACATTCCGGCTCTTGCCTACACCTTTGCGCAAAACCCGACTGAAGTGGTGGTGGAACACGAGGAACGCGCAGCCGGCGAATCGAAATATTCGCTCTACAGCCTGATCCGTCTCAACTTCGACCTGATGACCGGCTTCTCGGTCGTGCCGCTGCAGATATTTTCGCTGTTCGGCATAACGGTTTCCATACTCTCGGCTTTCTTCGTCGTGTTTCTGCTGATTCGGCGTCTCATCGTCGGCCCGGAGGCGGAAGGACTGTTCAGCCTCTTCGCCATCGCCTTCTTCCTGATCGGCATCGCGCTCTTCGGCATCGGCCTGGTGGGCGAGTACATCGGCCGCATCTACCAGCAAGTGCGCCATCGGCCGCGCTATTTGATCCAAGCCGTACTGGAAGCGCAGAAAGCACCCGAAGCGTGAGCCGCTCATTCTACCTTGACCTTTTCTCGTCCCTTGCCCGGCACGATGTCCGCTACCTGTTGGTGGGGGGGCTTGCGATGAACCTGTATGGCGTGCCGCGCATGACCATGGATGTGGACATCCTGCTCGCGCTGAACGACGCGAACTTGAAACATTTTTTTGCGGTGGCGGCAGAATTAAAATTGCGTCCGGTTCTGCCCGTACCCTTGCAGGAACTGGCCGATCCATCAAAGCGGCAGCATTGGGTCAAGGAGCGCAAGCTCATCGCCTTCGCGCTCCAATACGAAAATCGTGCAGCCCCGTCCCTAGACGTGCTGATTGGAGTCGAGCTGGCCTTCGACGAAGCCTATCCGCGCCGAAACACTCGTCTAGTAGGCGATGTGCCCATTTCCCTGGCGGCAATGGAAGACATCATTACCCTCAAAACGCTGGCCGGCCGCGCCCAAGACCTGGCCGATATTGAACATCTTCGGCGTTTATAACCTCATATGGCTTACGGACAGGAAAAAGGCGGCTTCTACTATTGGGTGAGCGAAGAGCAAATGGAGGCCTTCGGCCGCCTTTCCGACCTAGAACGGCTAAAATGGCTTGAAGAGGCTTGGCTATTCACAGTCGCCGCCCGCACCCCTGAAACGGCAAGGCGGCAAGACCGTTTGCGGCAGGGCTTGTGCATATCCGGCAAGGAAACGCCGCCATGACCCGTGCTGTCGTCTTTGCCTACCACAATGTAGGCGTCCGCTGCCTGTCGGTGCTGCTGGCTCATGGCGTCGACATTCCGCTGTTGCTCACGCACACCGACAGCCCCGCCGAGACCATCTGGTTCGAGAGCGTGGCCGAACTGGCGGCGCGCCACGACATCCCAGTCATAACCCCAGACGACGCCAACGCGCCCGAGATTGTCGAGCGGATCCGCGCGCTGCAGCCGGACTTCCTGTTTTCCTTCTACTACCGCTTCATGCTCAAATCCGAGATCCTGGGCATTCCCCAGCGCGGCGCCTACAACATGCACGGCTCGCTGCTGCCCAAGTATCGCGGCCGGGTTCCGGTCAATTGGGCGATCATCCGAGGCGAAAACGAAACCGGCGCCTCCCTGCACGCGATGACCGAAAAACCCGACGCCGGTGCGCTGGTCGAGCAGCAAGCCGTGCCCATTCTGCCCGACGACACGGCGGCGGAGGTGTTCCACAAGGTCACCTGTGCCGCCGAAATCGCGCTAAACCGCTGCTTGCCGTCTTTGCTCGCCGGCATGGCCAAGCACGCGCCGCTGGACTTGAGCCTAGGCAGTTATTTCGGCGGACGCCGAGCGGAAGATGGTAAAATCCGCTGGCTCGAACCTGCGCAAGCGATACACAACCTGGTTCGCGCCGTCGCGCCGCCTTATCCCGGCGCCTATACAAGCCTGGCGGGCATGCCGATGAGGATACTGCGAACCCAAATGGAAACCGCTCGCCGGGTGCGCAGCACGGCCCCCGCCTTTTATTGCGAAGCCGGACGATGCTATGCGGAATGCGGCGACGGCAAGGTCTTGCGTATCTTGGAATTCGAACTCGACGGGCGTTCGATGAACGCGAAACAATTTAACCAGCGCTACGGCCACGAAGCCCGGCTGTTCGACAACGATTTTTAGTGCCCTGCCTTGGCGTTTTTTGCGTCTTGGCGTTTTAGCGAAAGGAAAGCAACAATGAAGAAGGTCCTGATTCTGGGTGTCAACGGCTTCATCGGCCACCATCTCTCCCAGCGCATACTCGCCACCACCGATTGGGAAGTGTACGGCATGGACATGTACAGCGAGCGCGTGACCGACCTGATGGACAACCCCCGCTTCAACTTCTTCGAGGGCGACATAACGATCAACAAGGAGTGGATCGAGTACCATGTCAAGAAGTGCGACGTGATCTTGCCCCTGGTGGCCATCGCCACGCCGGCGACCTATGTGAAAGAACCGTTGAAGGTGTTCGAACTGGATTTCGAGGCCAATCTGCCGATCGTGCGCCAGTGCGTCAAATACGGCAAGCACCTGATTTTCCCGTCCACCTCGGAAGTCTACGGCATGTGCCGCGACGGCGAATTCGACCCGGAAAACTCCGAACTCATCCTCGGCCCGATCAACAAGCCGCGCTGGATCTACTCCTGCTCCAAGCAGTTGATGGACCGGGTAATCTGGGCCTATGCCATGAAAGGCGAGTTGAACTTCACGCTGTTCCGCCCCTTCAACTGGATCGGCGCCGGCCTGGACAGCTTGAACGCCGCCAAGGAAGGCAGCTCCCGCGTCATCACCCAGTTCCTCGGCCACATCGTGCGCGGCGAAGACATCAAGCTGGTCGACGGCGGCGCGGCCAAACGATCCTACACCTACGTTTCCGACGGCATCGACGCCTTGATGAAGATCATCGAGAACAAGAACAGCGTCGCCAGCGGCCAAATCTACAATATCGGCAATCCCGGCAATAACTTTTCGGTCAAGGAACTGGCGAAGATGATGCTGGATCTCGCGATGGAATTCCCGGAGTACAAGGAGACCGCCCACAAGGTAAAGACTCTCGAAGTCACCGCCGCCGACTACTACGGCAAGGGCTACCAGGATGTGCAAAACCGCGTGCCGAAGATCGACAACACCATGAAAGACCTCGGCTGGAAACCCCAGGTCGTGATGGCGGACGCGCTCAAGCACATCTACGAAGCTTACCGCGGCCAAGTCGCCGAAGCCCGTAAACTGGTCGAATAAACAACCCTTTCACCGCAAGGGACGCGAAGGACGCAAAGGAATTCACCTTGTTTTCCTTCGCGTAACCTTGCGTCCCTTGCGGTTAATGATTTTGAAATTTGAAGCATGAAACTCGCTCTAAAAATCGACGTCGACACCTATCGCGGCACCCGCGAAGGCGTGCCGCAACTGCTGGAAATCCTGCACAAGCACGGCGCCGGCGCGACCTTCCTCTTCAGCCTCGGCCCCGACCATACCGGACGCGCCATCAAGCGCGTGTTTCGTCCGGGTTTCATGAAGAAGGTATCCCGCACTTCGGTGCTGGAACACTACGGCCTGAAAACCCTGATGTACGGCACGCTGCTGCCCGGCCCCGATATCGGCAAACGCTGCGGTGACATCCTGCGCTCGGTCAAGGAATCCGGCTTCGAAACCGGTATCCATTGCTGGGACCACATTCGCTGGCAAGACCACGTTTCGCATGAATCCGCCGCGTGGACGCAAAAAGAGATGTCCCGCGCCGTCAAGCGCTACGAACAAATATTTGGCGCGGCACCGCTCACCCACGGTGCCGCCGGCTGGCAAATGAATGCTCACGCCTTCCGCCTGGAACAGCGTCTGGGCTTCGCCTATGCTTCCGATACGCGCGGGACCCATCCTTTCATTCCGCTCTGGAACGCCGAAATCATCGCCTGCCCGCAATTGCCCACAACGCTGCCGACCTTGGACGAATTGATCGGCATCGACGGCACGACGGCTGACAATGTTGCCGACCAGTTACTGCAACTCACCGCGGCTATGCCGCCCGCCACCGGCCATGTCTACACCCTCCACGCCGAACTGGAAGGCATGAAACTGGCGCCGTCCTTTGACCGCCTGCTCGCGGGCTGGAAAGAGCAAGGCTACGAATTGGTTTCTCTACACGATTACGCAGGCGCGCTGGACACCGCCAGCTTGCCGCGCCACGAAGTTATCATGGGAGAAATACCGGGGCGCTCTGGAACGCTGGCCCTGCAAGGCAAGGAGTTTCTCGCAAAAGCATGACAATGGGCTTGCCTTGCGCGAGGGTTTATTGAACAATCATCCCATCGTCCCTAAAAAAGATTTCCATGCTGCAAAAACCTGTCCCCGACCTCGAGCTTTCCGGCACCGGAAACACACGCTTCCGGCTTTCCGAGCTACGCGGCGTCCCTATCGTCCTGTTTTTCTATCCCAAAGACGCTACACCCGGCTGCACCAGCGAAGCCCAGCAGTTCCGCGACCTGCACGATGCATTCCTAGCCGAGGGTTGCCACGTCTTCGGCATTTCCCGCGACAGCCTGAAATCCCACGAGAACTTCAAGGCCAAGCAAGCCTTGCCTTTCGACCTGCTGAGCGACGGCGAGGAAAAAGCCTGCACGCTGTTCGATGTCATCAAGATGAAGAATATGTATGGCAAGCTAGTACGCGGCATCGAACGCAGCACCTTTGTCATCGATAGCACCGGGGTACTGCGCCGCGAATGGCGTAAGGTGAAAGTAGCCGGCCATGCCGAAGAGGTTTTAAATTTTGTAGTCTCGCTGTCTCATCGCCAACCCTAGCCACCATAAGGAACCTGATATGGCGCGTAAGCCCCGGCAACAATCCAAGCTGTTCGTTCTCGACACCAACGTGCTGATGCACGACCCCACCAGCCTGTTCCGCTTCGAGGAACACGATATTTATCTGCCGATGACGACCTTGGAAGAGTTGGACAACAACAAGAAGGGAATGTCCGAGGTCGCCCGCAACGCCCGCCAGGCCAGCCGTTTCCTCGACGATATCGTGCGCGACAGCCGCAACGATCTCGACAAAGGCTTTCCCTTGGCGACGCGCGGCGGCGTCACCGCCGGCGGCTGCTTGTTCTTGCAAACCCAGGCTATCAGTAGCGAAATTCCGATCAATCTCGCCAGCAGCAAGGGCGACAACCAGATATTGGGCGTCGCTTTGCATCTCCAGCACCAATACCCGAGCCGCCAAATCACCCTGGTCAGCAAAGACATCAACATGCGCATCAAAGCGCGTGCCTTGGGCGTCCAGGCGGAAGATTACTTCAACGACAAGGTGCTGGAAGACACCGATGTGCTTTACTCCGGCATGCGCGAATTGCCGGCGGATTTCTGGGATACCCACGGCAAGGACATGCAATCGTGGCAGGAAACGGGACGGACTTTCTACCGCGTCAAGGGTCCGCTATGCAGCAGTCTTTTAATCAACGAACTGCTGTATCTAGAGTCGGGGCAACCCTTTTACGCCATAGTCAAATCCACCGAAGGCAAAAGCGCGGTATTGGAGTTATTGAAGGACTACACCCATCCCAAGCTGAACATTTGGGGCATCACCGCCCGCAACCGCGAGCAGAATTTCGCTCTCAACCTGCTGATGAACCCGGAAATCGATTTCATTTCGCTGCTCGGGCAAGCCGGCACGGGTAAAACCCTGCTCACGCTCGCGGCTGCCCTCACCCAAACGCTGGAGCACAAACTCTTTACCGAGATCATCTTTACGCGCGTCACCGTGCCGGTGGGTGAAGATATCGGTTTCCTGCCGGGCTCCGAGGAAGAAAAAATGACGCCCTGGATGGGCGCCTTGGAAGACAACCTGGACGTGCTCAACAAAACCGACGACGAGGCCGGCGAATGGGGCCGCGCCGTCACGCAGGACTTGGTGCGCTCGCGGATCAAGGTCAAATCCCTCAATTTCATGCGCGGGCGAACTTTCCTGCGTAAATTCGTGATTA
>JAIOJO010000314.1 GCA_019911985.1 Sulfuricellaceae bacterium
CAAAAGAAGTTAAAACGACTGGACACGTGTGGGACGGAGATTTGCAGGAATACAGCAACCCCCTCCCTGCGTGGTGGTTGTGTACCTTCTACGCCACCATCGTGTTTGCAGTTGCCTACTGGGTGATGTATCCGTCCTGGCCGGTCGGGAAGGTCTTTTTGAAAGGGATGAACACTATTACCTATGTCAATGACAAAGGGAAGCAGGTTACCTCATCATGGAATACCCGCGCCTTGCTGATGAAGGATATGAATGAAGCGGCGCTGAAACAGAAGCCCTATTTTGACAAAGTGGCGGCGACGCCTTTTGACAAGATTAAATCCGATCCGGATTTGAATAGCTTTATCGTTTCGGCGGGAAAGGTGCTGTTTCAGGATAACTGTGCCGCTTGCCACCAAAGCGGCGGTCAGGGAAAAATGGGTTTTGCTCCTAACCTGACGGACGATGATTGGATTTACGGCGGTAGTTACGAGAAAATTCAGGAAACCATTACCAATGGACGGCACGGCATTATGCCTGCCAAGGGCGGTAACGCAGCCCTGACAGACGCGGAAGTTACCGACCTGGCTAATTATGTTCTGAGCTTGTCTGGCGAAAAGGTGGATGCTGGACTCGCCGCCAAGGGCAACGAACTGTTTCACGGTGCCGGTACGTGTTTTGCATGCCATGGTGCCGATGGCAAGGGAAATCAGGCGATCGGATCGGCTAATTTAACCGACAAAATCTGGTTGTGGGCAAATGTCCCTGGTGCCGATACGACTGAAAAGAAGGTCGAGGCCGTGAAGAACGTCATCATGACGGGCTTGGACAAGGGCGTGATGCCTACGTGGAAGGGGCGCCTAAGCGCTGAGCAGATTAAACTGCTGGCTGCGTATGTACATGAACTAGGCGGCGGCAAGTAATTCTCGTTGAATGCCCCTCTCGGGGCACCTCAGGCCTGCTAGCCATGACCCCGGAGGCAAAACCCCCGGGGTTTTTTTCTTCCCCAAACCGCTTAGGCGCAAAAGAGCTCGGCATTATTTGGCTAAATTTGGGATGGCGTAGGTAGTTGCATTAGAACACGCTGATTTACTGGTGATAAACGGAGTGCATGATGGAAGATCAGGAGACACCGCAAGAGGGGCTGTATCAGAAGCGTATCCCGATTTTTACCCGTTCGGTAAAAGGGAAGTTCAGAACCTTTAAGTCGGTAGTGATGTATGTTGCTTACCTCGTGTATTTCGTACTGCCGTGGGTACCCTGGAACCGAACGGGGGCAGCGAACCAAGCCGTACTCTTCGATTTGGTGGGGCGGCGTTTCTTTATTTTCAATTTGGCCATTTATCCGCAGGATATCTTTGCCCTCTCTCTGCTGCTATTTCTCGCGGCAGTGATTTTATTCTTTGTCACAGGTTTGGTCGGTAGGGCTTTTTGCGGTTACTTCTGTTTCCAAACTTTATGGACAGACGCCTTCATTTTTATCGAGCAATTAATACAGGGCGAACGTCCGGCTCGATTACGGCTTTATAAGCAAAGGTGGAACGCCGAAAAAATTTGGAAAATTGTCGCCACCCACTTGCTGTGGCTGGCGCTTGCATTCTGGACCTCGCTGACATTCGTCCTCTATTTTGGCTATGCGCCGCAATTGGTAGCCAACTTCTTTACCGGGACGCTCGTCGTTGCCGGTTACATTACGGTCATCGCGTTGACCACGGCGACCTATCTGGCAGCCGGTTGGCTGCGGGAACAGGTCTGCATGTATATGTGCCCCTATGCGCGCTTCCAAAGCGTGATGTACGAACCGGAAACGCTGGTGGTGACCTACGAGACCGCGCGTGGCGAGGGTGAAAAGGGACGAGTGGCGGCGCGCCAAGGCTTGAGGACGCGCGAAGAACGGCAAGAGCAGGGCCATGGCGACTGTATCGACTGCGGATTATGCGTGCAGGTTTGTCCGGCGGGTATCGACATTCGCAAGGGTTTGCAGTTCCCATGCATATCCTGCGGTCTGTGTATCGACGCGTGTAACGGTATCATGGATTCCATGGGGTACCCGCGCGGCTTGATCCGCTACGACTCGGAAGTCAACATGAAAAGCCGGCGGCCAGGCAGCCCTCACTTGTACTGGCTTTCGATCAAGACGATAGGATATGGCTCGTTTATCCTTCTGATGGGCGCCTACCTGGTTTATGACCTATCGACCCGCACCGAGTTCGAGGAAAGCGTGCAGCAGATACGCCAACCGATATTCGTCACCTTGTCCGACGGCGAGATACGCAACCGGTACCAAATCCGGGTCACCAATAAAACCGACCATGACCAGGACTATGTTATCTCAACCAGTGGGATTCCAACCCAGGCGGTAGAATACGATAGCGGCAGTAACGAAATGAAGGTGCGTTCCGGTAAGAGCCTCATGGTTCAAGCCAGCGTAAAGCTGTCGCCAGAATTGGCCGAAAAAACCGAGCATTTTGAGTTTATAATCGCGCCTAAGGATAAACCTGGGGAAGCGAGTAAACGCAAAATGCGCTTCTATTCCGAACACGAGTCTGAACACGAGGATTGACATGAACCAGGTTGAAACACTTTTCGGCGGCGCGCTATTAATTATTGCCATCTATTTCCTTTTGCGCTTGATCGGCGTGGGGG
>JAIOJO010000315.1 GCA_019911985.1 Sulfuricellaceae bacterium
GCCGTCGCCCCTTTGACGGTGGCGGGATAGCCGGCGTCGGAGGTGGCGTTCAGAAGCGTTTCGACCTTGGTTTTGGCATCGTCGTAAGTGACAACGGCCTCTTTCTTCTCCAGGGAGGCCTTGGCATGGGCGACGCCGGGAACTTTTTCCAGGGCTTTTCTCACGGTAATCGGGCAGACCGGGCAATACATGCCGGGAACGGCCAGCGTGACGGTTTTCATGGCGGCAAAGGCTGGCGTGATAAATGCGCTGGCAACTGACAACAAAGTAAGGCTTAAGAATTGACGAAGCTTCATGCTGAGATTCCTCTGAATTAGTAAAAAAGCGGAGCGATATAGGGGGTAATCATGGCCAGCCCGATCAGGGCGGCGACAATCCAGAATAAAATTTTGTATACGCGCTTGGTTTGCGGCAAGGCGCATAGCGAGCCCGGAGTGCAAAATTCTGCCGCCGGTGCGCGATAAATTTTCCGGTAAGCCAGAATCATAAAAATGATGCCGAGGCCGAGAAACAATGGCCGATAAGGCTCGAGCCTGCCTAGGCTCGCGACCCATGCGCCGCCGATGCCCAGCATCACCAGTACCAGCGGGCCGAGGCAGCATAGCGATGCGCCAATTGCGGCGGCAACGCCGCCAATCAAGGGCCAACGGCCACTCCCGGTTTTCTGTCGCGCCATTTTCGCCTTTCTTCCCAAGCGGGATCGTGACTCGTGCAATATTTCGAATAGGCGGCTAGGATAAACTCCGTACCATGCTACGGAGTCAAGCGACTTTGACCGGGGGGATGAAGTGAGTGGCGATGCGAAGGGCGGCTAGCCCAGCGCGCGTTTGGCGGTCAAGGAAAACTGGAGAACACGCTGGACGCCGCCCCTGTCGACTGGCCCAGTATGCTGCTGAGCAAGTCGGTTTGGCCGCCGAGTAGCGACGATTGGCCGGTAAAAAATTGGCTTGAGCTTTGCAATGACGACAACAGCCCCGTCAGATAGGTATATTGGCTCTGTAAATTCTGGGTTTGTTGGCTGTAGCTGTAAGTCAGGTCTTGCTGGGTATTTTGCGAGCTCCGCAGCGCACCGCTGACGCTGCTGATTTCGGATGCGATGACGCCTCCCGCCGGGTCGGTGAGATTCAGTGCCAGGCTGGACAATTGATCCGCCACGCCTTGCCCGTTGTTGGTGAAAACGGCCGCCACGGCGGAGGGGTTGGCGGTGAGGGCATTTTGCAGCGTAGTGGAATTGACCGCGAGGGTTCCGTCTTGCTGTGTGGTAATCCCCAGCTGGGCCAGGGAATCATAAGGGCTGCCCGTGCTTGAAATCGAGCCGAGGGCGGCATTCACCTGGGACTGGATGCTCTGCAACAGCGGGTCGTTTTGCAAATCGCCTTGCGCTAGCGTGTTGAATGTCGATTGCAGGGTGTTGTAGGCCGCGACAAAATTGCCGATGTTGCTTGCCGTTTGATTGGTGTTGGGGGAAATGCCCACGGTGGCGCTGCCGGTTCCCAGCAGGTTGAACGTGACGCCCTGCACGGCGCCGCTAACCGTGTTGGACGAACTGCTGGACGCCACACCGTTGAGGGTGAATTGCGCATCCTGCGCCGCTTGCGTTTGGGTCAAGGCCTGTGTGCCGCCGGGAGTATAGCTGAGCAGGCTCTGCAGGCTCGCGTCTCCGTTCACGGTGAGGCTTAAACTGTTGCTGGCCCCGGTGTTTGCGGAAACGATTTGCAGATGGTAGCTGGTGCCGTCATAGGCAACCGTAGCGTTTACCCCAATTTGGGCCGCGTTGATGGCGCCGGCGATTCCCTGCAAGCTGTTGTTGCTGCTGTCTATCGTCACCGTCTGGATGGCTTGATTGGCATTGGGGGTGAAGCTTGTGCCATTGGTCGTGCCGAATTGAAAGCTGAGCGTAGTCGCCGCGCCGGAGCCGATCGCCGCGCTAGGGCTTGCCTGGCCGGCGGACAGCAGGCTCTGCGACTGCGCCAGTGCGCCTACTTGCAGGTTAAAGCTGCCGGCCGCGGCGGTATTGTCGGCCGTGGCGGACAGCACCGTGGGGTTGGAGGAGCTTGCACTTACGGCATTGAACGCGGACGGTAGCGTCAGTGCGCTGGCGGCCGCCTGGAAGGTGGACAAGGCGCTTTGGAGTTTGCCGTAATCGGAAATTTGCGTCTGGTAACTCGAATTTTGCTGGTTTATAGCCGCCAATGCCTGGCTGGTGGATGATACCAAGGGGGTGTTGGCCGCGACAAACTGGTTGGCCAGACTATACAGCGAGTTGATCCCAGACGTGCTGCCGTAGCTTGCGAGTAGTGAAGAAATGTCCATGACACCCTCCGTTTCCGTCGATCAAAAGTGTGCGGTAAATCCGCATGTCATGCTATATGTATACACCGACAAGCTTACGCAAGCCTTACTTACATAGCTGATTGTGTTACGAATTGTTTCAGAGTGGAGCGCGGGGCCGCTAGAAATATCGGCCGTTCTTGAGAGGGCTGTTCATGGACGGCCTCCCGCAAGGGAGGTTCGAGGATATGGAGCGGGTGAAGGGAATCGAACCCTCGTCGTAAGCATGGGAAGCTTCTGCTCTACCATTGAGCTACACCCGCATGGTAAAATGAATTTTACTCGAATTCGGCAGGTTGTAGAAGGTGCTTCGGCTAACAATCAACGGGGCTTCCCAAATGTTCGAGGCGGAACTGGACGTCGCCCGCCTGATCGAACGGCTCGATCTGGCCGGCAAGCGTATCGCGGTAGAACACAACGGCGAGATCGTGCCGCGTAGCCGCTACGCCGCTACCCCGCTGGCCGATGGCGACCGGCTGGAAATCGTGGTCGCCGTTGGCGGCGGCTAGTCTTATGCGGGGCGTGAACTCCTCGCCTCACTCTTAAGTATTTAAAGAAAATCATGGATCAATTCATTATCGCCGGGCAAACTTATTCGTCGCGCCTGCTGGTCGGAACCGGAAAATACCGGGATTTCGACGAAACTCGCCGCGCCGTCGAGGCGAGCGGCGCGGAGATCGTGACGGTGGCGATCCGCCGCACCAACATCGGCCAAAACGCCGGCGAGCCGAGCCTGCTCGATGCCCTGCCGCCGTCGAAATACACCTACCTGCCCAACACCGCCTGCTGCTATACGGCGGACGACGCCATCCGCACCCTGCGCCTGGCGCGGGAACTGCTGGACGGCCACGACCTGGTCAAGCTGGAAGTGCTGGGCGACCCCCATACGCTCTACCCGAACGTGGTGGAAACGCTGAAAGCGGCGGAAATCCTGGTCAAGGACGGTTTCAAGGTGATGGTCTATACCTCCGACGACCCCATCATCGCCAAGCAACTGGAAGGCATCGGCTGCGTCGCAATCATGCCGCTGGCTTCCTTGATCGGCTCCGGCATGGGCATACTCAATCCGTGGAATCTGCAAATCATCGTCGATACCGTGAAGGTGCCGGTGGTCGTCGATGCCGGCGTGGGCACCGCGTCCGACGCGGCTATCGCGATGGAGCTGGGCTGCGATGCGGTGCTGATGAATACCGCCATCGCGGGCGCAAAAAACCCGGTGCTGATGGCCTCCGCGATGAAAAAGGCGGTGGAGGCGGGGCGCGAAGCCTA
>JAIOJO010000316.1 GCA_019911985.1 Sulfuricellaceae bacterium
CGTCGCGAGGGCTTCGCCCAAGGCCTTGTCCTTGGCCAGCAGGTCGGGCAGCGGGATCAGGCCGAAATAAACCGTCTGGAACCCCTTGGCCGAACTCATCAGCCAGCCGCTGAGCGGCACGGCGATCATCAGCACATACAGCAGACGGTGGACAAGCTCGGCGGCATGGTGCTGCCATGCCGGTATGCCTGCGGGCAGACCCGGCGGGCGGTGCGTAAGCCGCCAGACGAGGCGGAACAAGACCAGCAGAAAGATCGTCACGCCGGCCCATTTGTGCCAAGAGTAGATGATGAGCTTGCTGGGCGATAGCGGCAGATCGTGCATATAAAGGCCGACGGCGAAGCTGGTAAGGATCGCAATCGCCACGAGCCAATGCAGGCCAATCGCGGTGCGGGTATAGCTGGATGGGCGGTTCATGGGCGAACTCCATATATTTCTCGTTGATCGATGGGTGAACTGTACACAAGCCGGAGTGCAAGAAATAGCCTACAATAGGCAATATATAGTTGCTAATATTGCAACAATAAACCGGAGGTGTTTTTGGATCGGCTCGATGGCATGCGGCTCTTTGTGCGGGTTGCCGAACTGGGTAGTTTCTCCGCCGTGGCGCAACAGATGAATGTCGCGCGCTCGGCCGTTACGCGCCAAGTGGCGGCGCTCGAAGCGCACCTCGGGACGAAGCTGATTGCCCGCAGCACGCGGCGCCTGAGCCTGACGTCGGCGGGCGCGTCCTACCTGGAGAAATGCCGGGACATTCTGAACCTGGTGGAAGCCGCCGAAGCCGGTCTGACCGAGGATCATCAGGCGCCGCGCGGACATATCCGCATCACGCTGCCGTTCTCGTTCGGCATACACCAGATGATGCCGATGTTCGGCGACTTCATGACCGCCAACCCGGAGATATCGATCGAACTGGAATTCGGCGACCGCCGGGCCAACCTGATAGAAGGCGGCTTCGATCTGGCCATCCGCATCGCCGGCCGCCTGGACCCCGGCGATGTGGCGCGCAAGATAGGCCGCAGCCAGGGCGTCGTCGTCGCCGCCGCCGGCTATTTGCAGCGCCGTGGCCGGCCCGCGCACCCCAGCGAACTCGCCCAGCACGAATGCCTAGGCTATTTGCTCGGCGCGCGCTCGAGCTGGGCCTTCGTCATCGACGGCGAAACGCAGTGGTTTCCCATTGCCGGGCGGCTCGAAGCCAACAGCGGCGAAGCCTTGCTCGGCGCCGCGATCCGCGGCCTGGGCATCGCCCATGCGCCCACCTTCATGGCCGAACAGGCCGTGCGCGAGCGCAAGCTGGAAATTTTGCTGCCGGATTTTCCGACGCCGGAACTGGGAATCTACGCAGTCTTCCCGAGCAACCGGTATATGCCTCATCGCGTCAGAGTACTGGTGGATTACCTTGCCCAGCGGATCGGGCCCAAGCCGCCATGGGACGAAATCCTGGAAAACGGGTAGGCATGGGTGCCGGTTGACGCCCAGGGCTTGCGGCTTGATGGGCGGTACGCAATAGCGTGCGTCTATGTCGATTTGACGAGGCGGCTATAAACCGGAGCCAACTGTCCGATCCCGGCACCCAATCGCGCGACTGGTGCAGTAAAGCCGGGGCAAGCCGGCCGCGGATGTCTGAGCGTAGCGAATTCCCCGCAAGCGAAATGACAGCGGCACCCGGTCTTGCATCAACACATCCCTCCAAGTTTGCGCCCACTTTGCCATCGGACTCGACCGAATTCCGCTAAAGCACTATCCGGATGGCCTCCGCATCATGGAATTCCCGACTCGCGCCGAGATTCTATTGAGGGATTCGGATAGGCGGGACATCAGGGGTATTCCTCTTTTTTTATAAGGATTTCCCTGGTTTTTTATAGGGATTACCCTGATTCTTTTTGGTTTTTTGGTGGGATATGATGAATCTGGTCAATATCGTTTATTTCTCGAAAACAAACCATAGCGCCTGTTTCAGGGAGTGTCGCAAGATTTCCGGCTTACATCCCTAGAAGGCGTTCAAGCAAGGCATGAGTCCGGTAACACGAGAAATAATCGTCATTGTGCGAATGGGTGGCCGCGTTGTCCGGCGGCCACATTAAGCGTCGCAGCACCATTGCCTTGGTGCCGTGTGTGCCTGCGTCATTTGTTGTCTGGCAATGAAATGAGGAGGAATAACCATGTCACAGCTTAAGCATCATGAGATCCAAAAGATCATCCAGGGTTTGCACGAAAGCAAGGTAGTGAACTTGGATGCATCCATCAGGCATATGATTGACCCCATCGCGGCGGGACTGCGCGATCCCGGCGCAGAGGTTAGCTTGCACGTTCTGTGTTGCAACGAATATGCGCTGGTAACCGGCCTGCAGTCCGGGCAGATTGAGGAAATATCCAACATCGCGGGTTCCATCAAATCGGCGCTGAACCAGATCGCCGCGTCGTCCAAGTCCTAAGCAAGCGGTAAAAAAGGAGAAATCGATGAAGCGAGATTCGCTGGCGGCATCGGCCTTCGATGGCATTTTTTCGCGGTCGCGGCCTCAACTCATCGCATTTCTCCTGTCCGCGCTCGACAGCGCGCGCTCCGGCATCAAATGCCTGGACACGCACAACGCTATTTGGCAGGAAGAAATCGACCCGGTAGCCACCCTCGCCGACAAGGTTGTCGTGGAGACCCTGCTGTTTGTAATGCTGGCACGAAGGATAGAGGCGCTTCCCGACGCCGTGCACGCCTCACTGGACGACCTATGCGGCGCCTGCAACGCTTGGGTGAGAAACCCCAAAAACGCAATGTTGCTGACCCGTCATCCCCACACTGCGGTGACGCTGGGGATAGGGCACGTAGCCTTAACCCAGTCGGGTTATATCGACAACGATTTCGACAGCCTGGTGCGCAGAGCCTTCTCTTCCGGCCGCATCCATGCAATCGAGCGCCTTCCCTACCGCGCCATGGAAGTGCTGTGGCTGAAGTCGCAGGTGTTCCAGCAGCCCTCCACGGGCCTCCCGGAACTCTTGCCGGCATCCCTTCTCGTTGCCCCCGCACACCCCGTATACATGACGGAAGCCGATTGCTATGCGTTGACGCACGCGCTGATGTATCTGACGGATTTCGGGCGGAACGGCTTGCCCCCATCCGTGTCGCCGATACGCTTGCGGCGGCTGCTGGATGCCGCGCTGGCGTGGAACATTCTGGGCGAGAACCTCGACCTGCTGGGCGAGCTGTTGATGGCCCATGTTTTTATCGGCGGGCTAAGCTCGCCCTACGCACGGTTTGCGTGGCACATGCTTGCCGCCACATGGACGCAATTCGGATTTCTGCCCTGCCCAAGCCTGGATCCCAAACAGTATCAGGCCTTGAGCGGCGACGAGGCGCTGGCCTACGCGTTCAAGCATACCTACCACACCACTTATGTGGGAGGGATACTCTGCGCTCTGCTGCTCGACCCGCCCCGCGCCGATGCGCTTAGCGGCGATTCCCCGACAGACCGATGGGACTTCAAACCCCTGGCGGACAAGCTGGATGAGGCGATAGCCGGGGCGCAGCGCTTTCTCGCGGCGCAAGGCGAGTCAGCCTGGCCCGCGGGCGACGAGCCTGCCGCAGAGCCGACAAGCAGCACCCGCGACGCGCTCGCGCTCGTGGCTTTGCGCATGACCGAGTGCCGGACGCTGGACAAGGCCCACTCCCGCCAGTGGACCAAGGTCTTGGCGGATGCCCCCATCGGGCATAGCGAGTTGGCGCTGATACTGAGCGATGGGCTGCTGATACATGCCGCAAAGGAATACGAACTCGGCGTGCTCAGCCGTGTTCTGGCCGACCGGACACGCGGCGATCTGCCGGTTTCCGCGACTTTCCTGGAAGCCGCCGAGTTCTTGGCCGATCAACAACTGCCGAACGGGGCGATCGGCGCGCACTTCGCGGCCGGGGAGCAAAACGCGGCGGCATTATCCGTGGCGCTGACGAAATCCATGGCCCTGGCGCTCGTTTCGGTCAGCGGATTTCTGCGGCGACAGGCCGCATACAAAACACACGATACAGCTTGATCAGGAGGGCTGCGCGGCGATAGTCCGGCATAGCAATGCGTTATGCCGGGCTTAGCCTCGACGGGCTCCATAAGAATTGGTTTGCATGAACGGCCTCGCCATGCAATCTCAGGCACTTTTAACGAGCGGGGTATTTATTTAAAGGAAAACCGTCATGAAAAACATTTTTTATACTTTCTGCACACTATTCTTGTTCATGAGCGGTGGCGCGCTGGCCGGCTCTGCCGACCAGCCAGCGGTTCAAGCATTATCGGCGTGGACCAACCAAAGCGGCTCCACTTTATACATCGATGCCGTCAATCCAAGCACGGGTCAACTAAGCGGCCACTACATCAACCGGGCGCAAGGGTATAACTGTCAGAACATCTCTTATCCGGTAACCGGGTGGATTTACGGAACCGCCATCACGTTTACGACGATTTGGCAAAGCACAACGGAATCGTGCAATTCCATCACGGCGTGGACCGGGTTTTACTATAAGGGCCAAATATCCACCCTTTGGCAACTGGTTATCAATGGCTCGACAAGCACAGGGCAGATCATGCAGGGAAGCGACGTGTTCACGCGAAATACGACAAGCGACAAAAAATCCCTGCTGCGCGAAAAATAAGGCCGTCGCATCCAGCCGGACAGCCCAAAGCATCG
>JAIOJO010000317.1 GCA_019911985.1 Sulfuricellaceae bacterium
CTACGACCGGCGTCGCGCGCCTTGCAGCCTCCGGCTTTTGACGCAACGCGATCCCCGTGCGACTTAATCAGAGGCTCCTTAATACGGCTAGCTGAGTCATACCTCGCAGGGGGCGGACTACTTGGAGCGGTTTCACGGAAAGGACAAACATGGACGGAACGGCGGCGCAAGCGCCTCTCTTGCTGGGCCAAGGCTGGGCCGGGCTGGTTGTACTGGTTTTCGTGCTGGGCCTCAAGCACGGCCTGGACCCCGACCATCTGGCGACTATCGACAGCCTGACCCGCATCAATGCCGCCGACAAGCCGCGCTTGTCGCGCTGGGCCGGGGTGCTGTTCTCCCTCGGCCACGGCGTCGCCGTGATGGCCGTGGCGGCGGCCGTCGGCATGCTCTCTACCCGCTGGGCGGCGCCCTTATGGCTGGACGGTTTCGGCGCTTGGGTCTCCATCGTTTTCCTGCTGCTGCTCGGCGCGATGAATTTGTACCTGGTGGTAAAAACCCCCAGCGGCGAAGCCGTTGCCGTGGCCGGCTTCAAGGGCGCGCTGTTCCGGCACTTGTTCGAGCACGCCAAGCATCCCCTACCCATCGCGCTGGTCGGCGCGCTGTTTGCTATTTCCTTCGACACCCTGAGCCAAGTGACGCTCTTCTCCCTTAGCGCTAGCCAGGCGGGGGGTGCGCTCCTGGGCTTGAGCCTGGCCGCGGTCTTCATGCTGGGCATGATCGCCACCGACGGCGCCAACGGCCTCTGCGCCGCCTGGCTGATGCGCCGCGCCGACTGCTCCGCCGCGCGGTATTCCCGCATCCTGGGCTTGGCCGTCGCCGGCTTGAGTTTGGGGGTAGGGAGCTACGAGTTGAGCGGGCGCTTGTTGGTGGGGTGATAAGCCCTCGTCGGGTGTAACCCCTATTGCACCAAGGGTAGGCAATTCTCTAAGCTCACCGGATGACATCGACAAGCGCATAACCTTGCCAGCGGTAGAAATAGTCTGCATAGGGCGCTATTGGAATTCCACGCGCGTGGTCGATTGGGGCCGGTGTTAAAGTAGTGCCTTCCGAGTATGGGCATTGACGCAACAGTTTGCCCGCGTGGTCTCCGGGATGAAACAGAGGATCAAGAAACCAGAGCGGCTCGCTTTCATCCTTGTTATCGTCAATGCCCCAGTAATAATCCCAGAGAATGGCATATTGTTCGAGATCCTCTGGGGGTTCCCACGGGTTGCATGGATAGTTTTCCCAACTCTCGAAAAATCGTTGGGGGAACATTACCCGGTATTGCGGCACGATCCAACCCCACTCAACAAGCTGTGCAAGGGGGTAACGTTTCAAGAACTCGCTAAGGCCAAGTTCTTCCAACCATTTTATAAAAGGACCAGATTTGCCTTCATGTGCGGCGAGCAGAGTCGGTTGGGCAAGCATTTTGCATTCCTAGATTTGTCGGTTGAATGGCGGCACAAAGTCTTGATTAAGACCCTACGCTACCTCTTTGGCACTTAGTAGTGCCTAAACTCAGCCCGGCGGCGCAATCTTGCTCAAATTCCGGTAAACAACAAATCCAGCGCGGCGATGATCTCGTCGCGCTGTTCTTTCAGGGAAACCACTTTATCCCCCAGCGAGCGATTGGCGATACCCGCCAGTTCGGCGGTGGACATGACGACAGCCGTGCCCTCAATCTTGAATTGCGGGTTGAGCTGTTTGGCGGCTAGTCCCATTTCTTCGGCCAGGACGAGCGGCACGACGACGCGGGTCGCTAAGATATCCAGAAGGTCGGCCTGGACGTCGAGTAGATAAGGGATGGTTTCGCGCGTCGCCGGATTCGGATTGAGGTAGACGTCGAACTGCGCCATTAAAACCGCCTCAGACCATCGCTGAACGTGCCGCGTTTTTCGATGCGGCGGTTGTATTCTTTCAGCGCGCCTTGGTTTTCCACCAGCCACAGCCGGCGCTTTTCTTGCCGCACGATCTCGGCCAGGTGCTGTTCCAGCGCTTGCGAGAGGTTGATGTTGAGTTGTTTGGCCTGCTGCAAGAGATCGGCGTTGATGCTGAGGTTGGCCGATTTCTTTGGCGCTGCCGGATTGAAAAGAATGTTGCTCATGGCTTTAATCCTTGGCATTGTTTATGCGCATAAATT
>JAIOJO010000318.1 GCA_019911985.1 Sulfuricellaceae bacterium
TCGCCGGCGATGGCGACGTCGCCATGCTGGGTTTTTTGCGCGAAGCCGTCCACCTTGTCCAGGTAAACGCCGCCGTCCAGGCCGCGGATCGCCAGATTGTCGATGTCGCTGATATGCAAGTAAGTGTGCAGCGCTTCGCCCAGTTGCACCGTTTCGCTGCCGTCGTTCCGGGTTAGCAGTTCCACACGCAGTTCGCGGCCGACGGAAATCAGCACTTGCACCGGCGTGGCGTGGGGCCAGAAGGCGCGGGTGGCATCGCTCTCGATCAAGCCTAAGCGCAGGTGGGTGGAGCCGTCGACGAAGGCGGTGGCTTCGAGCACTTCCCAAGGGACGGTGCGGGCATGGCCGTGGCCGGGTTTGGCCGCATCCGTGGCGTGGGGGCCGAACCAAGGCCAGCAGATCGGTACGCCGCCGCGTATCGATTTGCCGGGGGCGAGCTTGGCTAGGGGGCTCAGCCAGATCACCGGTTCCTGGCCGAGGGGCTGGAAGCTCATGACGTGGCCGCCCTGCAGCGCGACGGAGGCTACGGCGTATTCGTTGGCGATGTCGGCCACGATCAAGCCGCTGGCATCCTGGCGGAAACTGAGGTGCTTGGGCAGCGCATAGCGTTTGTTGAGGGATTCGAGGGTTTGCATGGGTTCTCCTGTTTGGGTCTTCTTTAAGCTCGGCGGCGGAACCAGCCGGTAAGGCTGAGGCGCTCGCGCCGGGCGGGCAAAACTTCGTGGTAAAAACGGTCGCTGAGGAAAGTCACCAGGGTGCCGCCGCGGGGGGCGACGTCGAAATAGGGGCTGTCCGGGCCGTCTTCGAGATAAAAGCGCAGTTGTCCTCTGTCCTCTTCCCGCCCGTCGCCGTTGAGGTAGAGGATGCAGGTGAGCGCCCTTCGATTGCTGTTCTGGAAACAGTCGAGGTGGCGGCCGTAGAAGCTGCCCGGCGGGTAGACGGCGAGATGGCCTTCGAAGTCGAATAGACCGAGCTGCAATTCGCGGTTGGCCGCCTGGCGCAGGGCTTCGAGGCGCTCGAAATAGCGGCGCTGGGGCGGGGTCAGCCGGTTTTCGTCCAGCCATAGCACTTGGTCGCTGCGGATGTCGGGGCGCACCAAGAGCGCGTCGCCCTGGCCCACGCCGGCGTCGTGGAAGGCGTCGTGTCGCCACAGGCTGCGGCATTCCTCGGCCAGTTTCTCGACGCTGGCCGGATCGAGGAAATGCTCGCGGATGCTCCAGCCTTGGTTCGCCAGCTCGTCTACCAGGGCGGCGCAGAGATCAGCGGGGGCTAGTTCCATGGTCTGCGATATAGGCTTCGATGGCGTCCACCGTTTCCCGGCAAAAGGCTACGGCATTCTCCAGGCCGGCAGCCGTGGCCGCCAGTGCGATGCCCCGCTGCGCCAAAGCTTGGCGGTCGCAGGCGGTGGCGACCCCGGGCGGCGCGATCAAGGCTTTCAGGCGCGGCAGTTCATCCAGCAGCGCGGCGGACAAGGGCGTCGCCAAGCTAAGCAATACGTCGGCACGGCTGCAGATGTCGATAAAATCGGCTGGCGCCACGCGGGGGTACTGCATCCAACGGTATTTGGCCGCTTGCAGCAAGGGAAAATCCACGTCGGCCGGGAGTTGTGCGGAGTCGATGACGACGATATTGGTCGGGTGCATGAGGATAAGGCCAAAAGCCGCATGATACAACGGCTGGCGCGGGCTTAGGGTTTTTTAAACCGGCATTTTGGCTTGAGCAAGGTCGCGGCAGGCGCGCTCCGGCCGCCCGAAGAGGTAGCCCTGGCCGCAGGAAAAGCCCATGCGCTTCACTTGTTCCAGGGTGTGCTCGTCTTCGATGCCTTCGGCAACCAGTTGATAGCCCGTTTTGGCCAGCATTTCGGCGAGCTGGGCGACGATGATGCTTTGCCTGCTTTCCTCCATCAGGTGGCGAATCATGGAGATGTCGAATTTGACGATATCCACCGGCATGCTGGTGATGTAACCCAAAGAGGAATAGCCGCTGCCGAAATCGTCCAGGGCGATCAGGAAGCCGGCCTTGCGCAATTCGTTGAGGTTGTGCGAGGCTTGGTGCAATTGCGTGATCAAGGCGGTTTCCGTGACCTCGACGATGATCGCGTATTGGCCGAGATGGATGGACAGGGTCTGGATCAGGTTGAGTATCGTCGGGTTGACCGCGCTGGGCCCGGAAATATTCAGCGAGATGCCGGTGCCGCGAGGGATGCCGCCCTGCGTAATGTCTTGGGTGATGCGCTCGATGATGGCGATGTCGAATTCCACTTCGATCCGGCGCGCTTCGATAATCGGGAAAATGGCGGGCGGAGAGAGCAGTTCGTCGCCATCGCGGATGCGCACCAGCGCTTCGTAGTATTTAACGGCGCCGCGGCCTAAATCGACTACCGGCTGGTAGTGGATTTCCAGCCCTTTGCCGCTGGCGAGCGCCTCGAACACGGCATGGTTGTGGCGGGTCGAGAAGATGATGTCGGTTTCGGCGATCATGCTGTCGTCGTAGACGGCGATTTTGGGCCTGCCTGGCCGTTTCGCGTGGTAGAGCGCGATGTCGGCCTGCTTGGGCAGCGTGGCCAGGTTTTCTTCCTCGGTGCCCGGCGTATGGGCGAGCCCGATGCTGATGCGCACCGGTTCCTTGACGCCCATGGCGGTGAAGTCGAATTCGCTGACGCTGAGCAGGCAGCGTTCCATCACCTGGAGGACGAATTTCGGGTCGCTGTCGAGAAAGATCGCGGCGAATTCGCCGCCCCCCAGCCGGTAGAGCCGGTCGCCGTGGCGCAGCTTGCTTTGCAGCAGGTGCGCGGTGGTTTGGATCACTTTATCGCCCACGTCGTGGCCGTAGGTGTCGTTGATGGCCTTGAAGTTGTCGCAGTCGAAGAGGCTGAAGGCGACGTCGAGGCGATGGCCGTTCGCCACCGACAGCACGTGCGCCCAGTCGTCCTCGAAGCAGCGCCGGTTATAGATGCCGGTGAGAGGGTCGTGGTGCGCCAGGGTCCAGAGTTCGTCGTTTTTCTGGTTCAGGCTGGAGTTCATGCTTTCGAGCTTGTTCTGGTAGTCGTTGAGGGACTGCCTCACTTTTTCCAGTTCGGCCACGGGCAGGCTTTTGGCGAAATTTTCCTGCAAGATTCCGCCTTGGCCTTCGCCCAGCGCGTCGATGTGGCGCGACAGGCGGCGCAGAGGCACCGCCAGCAGATAATTCAGCAGGAAGAAAAGGGCAAACGACAGCGCGATGAAAATCAATACGATTTGCTGTTTGAAGCCGGCAATGATGTCCAGCAGGAGGCTCCGTTCCGGGCGCTCCTTGAGCCGGTACGTCAAGCGCGGTTGTTCGCCGGAATACGACTCCTTTTGCAGGCGGATGCTGTCCGTTTTTATGTAGGCGAATTGTTCTTCGTTCTTGAGGGCTTGCAGGAAGTCGAATTTGAAGCCGACGTAGCCTTGGACGGAAGAAGGGTTGTTTTCTTCGGCCAGGATGGGGAGGAAAAGATACAGATAATCGCTGGAACCCTCGCGGCGATAAAAGCTTTTCGGGTTTTGCGCCAGTGCTTGGGGCATGTTGTCGAGGGGGTGTTCGGCCAAGGCGCGGCCGCGGCGGTCGTAAACTTCCCCGGCACGGGTGAAAGACGGTAAAGCGGCGCCGTGCAGTAAACGGTAGTTGCGCCAGTACAGATAATAGGCGGGATCGGCCAATTGCTGCCGGATTTCGTCCCCCTGGGTAGCGTGCAGCGCCAGCCGCCTGAGCTCCGTCACCGTGTGCGCGACGGCCTTGTCCAGCTCGATTTTCGCGGCGGCCTGATCGTGCATTTGAGCTTCGCGCTTGACGGCTTCGACTTTGGTTTGCACTGCCCAGATCAAGGCCGACAAAGCCAGCAGCACCACGGCGATAAGCCCTAGCGCATAGATGCCGATGGAAAAGGGCCAAAGCCCCCGAAGTTTCGGCCTGATTCTCATGGCTGACGGGCTGGGCGCAAGGATTTGAGCTGGGCCTCGACGGCATCCGCGAAGTCGAACTCCTGGGGGCCGTCGAAGAAATGCCCGGCGGATTTGATCAGCGTGATCGACGCGCCGTGCTTGAGCGCTTTCTGAGGCCAGCCCTTTTCCATCAGGGTGTCGGCGCCGCCCAAAATGATTTCCACGGGCACTTTGGCTTTATCCAGCAAACCCAGGGTCCGATCCGCGTCGTAAACGGCATAAGAGAGATAAGCGTACGGTGTGGACATATAGTTATTGCGGCAATAGCCCATACTGAAGCGCTGCAAATCTTCCTTGCCCTTGGCCTGCGCTTTAAGCATCCGATGCGCCTTTTCGCGGTCGATATCGGTTCCGTTGTCGGGAACAAGGCTGGCCAAAACGGCTTTGCGAACGGCCGGATTGGGGGTTTTCTGGAGGTAGAAAAGAATCGACTTGCTGCCGGTGCTGTGGCCGATCAGCACGATGTTCGGGTAGTGCTTGCGCACCAGCCAATCGACCCAGAAGCTGATTTCCGACGCCTCACCTTCCAGGGTATGGGTGTGGACGGCTTCGCAAGCCAGGCTGTGGCTGCGTCGGCTGATGCCGAGGGATAGGGTCGGCGACAGGACGGTATAGCCTGCGTCGGACAGCGTTTCCGCCAAACGGCTCAAGGGAGGCGCACTACGAGTCTGCAGGAAGCCGTGCACGAGCAGCAGGGCCGGCATTCCGGCTTTTCCCGCATGGAAACTCGCATCGGCGACGATCCCCGATGGCAGCTTGGCTTCCACCGTCTCGGCAAAGGCGGCGCGCCCGGTGAAGATCAGCGCAAGGAATAGGGCTGCGAAACCCATCCCCCAACAGGGTCGATGGCTAGGCATTGTCTCTCCGCGATTCATTATATTAATTTTTTGTGAATCTACTTTATGGAATACCTGAGAAACTTGCAAGAAGTTAAGGGACTGGATTGATAAATCCTGGGCCTGTGTTGCTTGAAGCCTGCCGCTGTATGGTTTGGTGCGCGCTTCGCGCCGGCTGTTTGGGTGCCGGGGGCTGCCCGGCGGCAGGTATCTTTCTTTTGCTTGCCCAAAAGAAAGATACCACACCCGCAAGGGGTGTCCCCGCCGGACACTCTGTGCTGCGCATAGGTCACGGCGAGAAAGAAAAGGGCACCCCGCTGTCCCGGCCCTGCGGGCTAAACCTCGGCTTGTCGGAAAAACCGGGCGGCTGCGGAACTCGCTGCGCTCAGACACCCGCAGCCGACTACCCCCGGTTTTTCCGCCAATCCGAGGCGGGTCAGAGGGGAATGGCAAGGCGTCGAAGCTGAACCGCTCTGCCCAGGTTTGTATGTCGTAGCAACGGAGTCTTGCTCCCCTCTCCCGCGAGCGGGAGAGGGGCCGGGGGAGAGGGCGCTGTTGATCCCCTCTGGCCTGCCGAGGATTTGCAGCCAAAGCGGGGGAATTCGGCTGCGGGTGTCTGAGCGTAGCGAGTTTCCCACAAGGGGATTCCGATTTTCTAAGCGCTAAAGCGCTTGAAAGATCGTATACCTCAGCCGCCCGCTTTGGTTGCAAACCGCAGGGAAGTCCGAAGGACCAGGACAGCGGGGTCGCCTTTTCTTTCTCGCCGTGACCTGTGCGCAAGCGCAGAGCGTCCGGCGGGGACACCCCTTGCGGGTGTGCTTGCATTTCTTTTGGCGAAGCAAAAGAAAGTAACCTGCTGTCGGGCAGCCCCCGACACCCAATCAATCCGCGCGAAGCGCACAAAACCGAAGCTGGATATTTCATCGTTCAAACCATCCGGCGCAATGCGCTTCGCTTATTGGCGCCCTACCGCAGCTACACCTTATGCTTGTTTGTTTCATGCAACGCTGCTTAAGCTATTACGCTAGCGCTCCAGCAAAGGCTTCAAATACCGCCCCGTGTAGCTGATGGCGCTGGCCGCCACGTTTTCCGGCGTGCCTTCGGCGATGATGCGGCCGCCGCCGTCGCCACCTTCGGGGCCAAGGTCGATCAGCCAGTCGGCGGTTTTGATGACGTCCAGGTTGTGCTCGATCACCACCACGGTGTTGCCGTGGTCGCGCAGGCGATGGAGTACGGTGAGGAGCATTTCGATGTCGTGGAAATGCAGGCCGGTGGTGGGTTCGTCGAGAATGTAAAGAGTGCGGCCGGTGTCGCGCTTGGAGAGTTCCAGCGCCAGCTTCACTCGCTGCGCCTCGCCGCCGGAAAGCGTGGTGGCGCTCTGCCCCAGGGTGATGTAGCCGAGGCCGACGTCGAGCAGGGTTTGCAGCTTGCGCGCCACGGTGGGCACCGCGCTGAAGAATTCGAATGCCTGTTCCACGGTCATCGCCAGCACTTGGTGGATGTTCTTGCCCTTGTACTGGACTTCCAGGGTTTCCCGGTTGTAGCGGCGGCCCTTGCAGACGTCGCAGGGGACGTAGATGTCGGGCAGGAAGTGCATTTCCACGCGGATCACGCCGTCGCCCTGGCAGGATTCGCAGCGCCCGCCCTTGACGTTGAAGGAGAAGCGCCCCGGCCCGTAGCCGCGTTCCCGCGCCGCCGGAACGCCGGCGAAGAGGTCGCGGATGGGCGTGAACAAGCCGGTGTAGGTGGCCGGGTTGGAGCGCGGGGTGCGGCCGATGGGGCTTTGATCGACGTCGATCACCTTGTCGAAGAACTCCAGCCCGGCTATGTCCTCGTGCGGTGCGGGTTCCGCGGCACTGCCGTAAAGATGGCGCGCCACCGCATGGTATAGGGTGTCGTTGATCAGCGTCGATTTGCCCGAACCGGAGACGCCGGTGATGCATACCATCAAGCCGACCGGCAGGCGCAGCGTGACGTCCTGCAGGTTGTTGCCGGAGGCGCCCTTCAGCAGCAACTGGCGCTGCGGGTCGGGCGCGTGGCGCTGTTGCGGCACCTGGATGGCTTTCTTGCCGGAGAGGTAGAGTCCGGTGAGGGAATCGGGGTTGGCCATGATTTCGGCGGGCGTGCCTAGGGCGACGATATGGCCGCCGTGCACCCCGGCACCGGGGCCGACGTCGACGATGAAATCGGCGTCGAGGATGGCTTCTTCGTCGTGTTCCACCACGATCACGCTGTTGCCGATGTCGCGCAGGTGCTTGAGGGTTATCAGCAGGCGGGAATTATCGCGCTGGTGCAGGCCGATGGAAGGTTCGTCCAGCACGTACATCACGCCGGTGAGGCCGGAGCCGATCTGGCTGGCCAGGCGGATGCG
>JAIOJO010000319.1 GCA_019911985.1 Sulfuricellaceae bacterium
GGCTAAATGCGTCGAGCAAGTCGTAAAACGGGCGCAAGGGTAGGCGGTGAGCCGCAATGGTTGCGGCGAGGTCTGCGAACAGCGGGTCTTCCGGTTTCCCGCCGGATGCGATGCGGTCCAATTGCCGGCGGAAGCCGTCCAGCAAGTCCAGCCGCGCTTGCGGCGCCAGATCGCCTTCGTCGGCAAAATCGTCGGCGCTGCGGGCAAAGGCGTAAATGTGGGCTACCGGCCGGCGCAGACGGCGGGGAAGCAGTAAAGAGGCGACGGGGAAATTTTCGTAGTGTTTGTCGGACATTTCGGCAGTGGAATTGCGGCGGGCAGGATGCTTCTATAAGCCGGGCTGGAGCGTATCCTTTGTTCCTGAAAGTGACAGGCTTGCGTCGAATAGTTTACACTATTCCATTAACGCGAAAGTGGCGGAATTGGTAGACGCACTGGATTTAGGTTCCAGCGCCGCAAGGTGTGGGGGTTCGAGTCCCCCCTTTCGCACCAGAACAGACTATGTGAATCGAGGAAATCGGTAATGCAAGCAACTATGGAAAATGTGGATACGCTGGAAAAGCGCCTGGATCTCTCGGTGGCGATGGCGGAAATCGAGGCAGAGGCCGGTATCCGCTTAAAGCGCATGGCGCGTAGCGTGAAGATGGACGGTTTCCGGCCCGGCAAGGTGCCGATGAACGTGGTGGCGCAGCAATACGGTGCCCAAGCGCGCCAGGAAGCCTTGGGCGAAGCGGTGCAGAGCTGCTTCGAAAAGGCGGTGGCCGAACAGAAATTGAAAGTGGCGGGTTATCCGCAGATCGAGCCCAGAGAGAGCGGCGGCGACCGATTCGAGTTTTGTGCCGTGTTCGAGGTCTACCCCGAAGTGCAGTTAGGCGATTTGGGCGATGTGAACATCGAACGCCCCCAAGCCTCGGTGGGCGAAGCCGATGTGGATAAAACCATCGAGATTTTGCGCAAGCAGCGGGTGACTTATGCGCCGGTCGAGCGCGCGGCTGCTGACGACGATCAAGTCAATATCGATTTCCGCGGTACGCTGAACGGCGAAGCCTTTCCCGGCGGCGAAGGCAAGGGTGCCGAGCTGGTGCTGGGCGCCGGCCGCTGGCTGAAGGACTTCGAAAGCCAGATAGTCGGGATGAAGGCTGGCGAGAGCAAAACCTTCGATATGGACTTCCCCGCGGATTACCCCAGCAAGGAATTGGCGGGTAAGACCGTTTCTTTCGCTGTGACCTTGAATAGCGTCGGTACGCCGTGCCTGCCGGAGGTGGACGCCGGGTTCGCTAAGTCCCTGGGTGTCGCGGACGGTAATTTGGAGACGATGCGCAGTGAAGTGAAAGGGAATCTGGAGCGCGAGGTCAAGCGCCGCATTCAGGCCCAAGTGAAGGGCCACGCGATGCAGGCTTTGTTGGATAAGGCCATCCTCGGTTTGCCGAAAGCGCTGGTGGATATGGAAATCGGCCGTTTGATGGATCAGGCGAAACAGGATTTGGCGGCTCGCGGTGTTCCTGTGCAGAACGAATCCTTCATGCGTCCCGAATTGTTTGCCGATCAGGCGCGGCAGCGCGTTAAACTGGGTTTGATTCTGGCCGATCTGGTGGAAAAGCATGGCTTGCATGCGCAACCCGACCAGGTGCGCGCCTTGGTGGAGGCGTATGCCGAAAGTTTCGAGCATCCCGAGGAAGTCGTGCGTTGGGTTTATTCGAAATCGGATGAATTGAATGGCATGGCGTCGATGGCGCTGGAAGAGAATGTGGTGGAATGGGTGATGAAGCAGGTCAAAGTGACCGACAAGCCCGTCGCCTTCGATGAATTGATGGGGAATGCATGATGAATAATCAGGATTGGAATCCGCAAAGCCTCGGGTATATCCCGATGGTCATCGAGCAGAGCGGACGCGGCGAACGCGCCTACGATATTTACTCGCGCCTGCTGCGCGAGCGCGTGATTTTTTTGGTGGGTCCTGTGAACGAAGCGAGCGCCAATGTGGTCGTGGCGCAGTTGTTGTTTCTGGAATCGGAAAACCCGGACAAGGATATTTTCTTCTACATCAATTCGCCCGGCGGCTCGGTAACGGCCGGTATGGCGATTTACGACACCATGCAGTTCATCAAGCCGGACGTCTCCAC
>JAIOJO010000320.1 GCA_019911985.1 Sulfuricellaceae bacterium
TGTCAAGGTGGTGCTCTAACCAGCTGAGCTACGCGCCTAAAGAAGGCCGCATTGTACACAAGAGCGGCGGCCACTTCAATGCTTATTCTCCGCGGCGGACTTCCGCCACGCCCGGCACCTCGCGCAACATACCCAGCACCCGGCCCAATTGGCCCAGATCGGCTATCTCCAGGGTCAGGCGCAGGCGCGCGAGGCCCGAGCGGGTTTGCGTCTGGGCGGCGAGCACGTGGACTTTTTCCTTATTCAAAACGGCCGTGATGTCCAGCAACAAACCCTGCCGGTCATGCGCTTCGATCTCCACGTCGGTTGCGCTGGGTGCGCCGCTCAGCCTGCCCCATTCCGCCGCCACCAAGCGCTCGCGCCGGTTTTCCGGGAGATGACGCATATTGGTGCAATCGCGGCGATGCACGGTCACGCCGCGGCCGCGAGTGACGAAGCCGACGATGGGTTCGGGGAAAACCGGCTTGCAGCAACGCGCCAGGTTGACCAGCAGATTCCCCACGCCGCCGATCAAAATCCCCTCGCCTGCCCGCCCCAAGCCCAAGCGGTGCGGCTGCGCCTGCAAGGCTTCAGGTTCGGGCAGGCGCGGCGCGCCGGCTCGAATCGACGCTATCAGCGCGCGAGCCGGCACGTCGCCGCGGCCCAAGGCCGCCAGCATGTCTTCGGTGCGGGCGAAGCTCAAGGCCTGCGCCAGCTTTTCCTGATTCACCTCGCCGATACCGAGCCGCTGCAATTCGCGTTCGAGCTGGTCGCGGCCGTGCGAGACTTGTTCGTCGAAATACTGGTACTTGAACCAATGGCGGATACGCGCGCGCACCCGTTGGCTGGCGACATAGTCCGCGCTCAGCCAGTCCCGGCTCGGCCCGCCCTGCTTGGCGGAGAGGATCTCGACTTGCTGGCCGTTTTTGAGACGGTAATTGAGGGGAACGATATTTCCGTTCACCTTGGCCCCACGGCAACGGTGGCCAAGGTCGGTATGCACATGATAGGCGAAGTCGATCGGCGTGGCGCCCTGCGGCAGCGCCACCACTTTGCCTTGAGGCGTCAGCACGTAGACGGTATCGACGAACAGGCCTTCCTTGAACTGCGCCGCCAGTTCGCCGCTGTCGGGCATATCCTCTTTCCACTCCAGCACCTGCCGCAGCCAGGCGATTTTCTCCTCGAAACGCGCATCCTGGCGGCCGCCTTCCTTGTAGCGCCAATGAGCGGCCACGCCCAGCTCGGAATCCTGGTGCATATCGTAGGTGCGTATCTGCACCTCCAGGGCGCGTTCGTCCGGGCCGATAACGGCGGTATGCAAGGATCGGTAAAAATTGCCCTTGGGATGGGAAATGTAATCGTCGAATTCCTTGGGGATAGGCCGCCACAGGTTGTGCACGATACCCAGCGCGGTGTAACAGTCCGCCACTTTTTCCACCAGCACCCGCACCGCCCGGACATCGTAGAGTTCGCCGAAATCCACGCCCTTGCGGCGCATTTTTCTGTAGATGCTGTAAATATGCTTAGGGCGCCCGGCCACTTCCGCGCGTAGGCCGGCCGCCGCCAGTTCGTCCCGCAAGCGCGCCAAGACATCGGCAATATAGCGTTCGCGGTCGACTCGGCGCTCTTCCAGCAAACGGGCGATGGTCTTATAGGCCTCCGGCTCCAGGTAGCGGAAGGCCAAATCTTCCATTTCCCATTTGATTTGCCACACACCGAGCCGGTTCGCCAGCGGCGCGTAAATTTCCTGAACCTCGCGGGCGACCCGGCGCTGCGTCTCGGCATCTTTACCTGCCGCATCGCGTAAGGCCTGGGTACGCTCGGCTAACTTGATCAGCACCACCCGGATGTCGTCCACCATCGCCAGCAGCATCTTGCGCAGGCTTTCCAGCTGGATCTGCTCCCCTTTGGCCGATTGCGCCTCATGGGTATCGGCCAGGGCATGGATCTGCCCCATACGGGTTACGCCATCCACCAAGTTGGCAATGGCCGGGCCGAACTGGATGGACAAGGCCGCCGGAGCGGTGTCCGGCGATATCGGAACGGCATGCAATATCGCCGCCGCAACAGCCTCCGCATTGAGTTTTAAGCCGGAGACTATGCCCGCCGTTCCCAGCGCGTGCGCCAGCGCGCCCTCATCCGCGGCAGAGCCTCCGGGGGCAAAGCTCGAAGACGCAAACTCGCAAGCGCGGCGAAGCATCGCTCCCTCATCTTCCCCGTAAGAGGGGGCGATGGCATCCAACCAACGACGCCAATCGGCGTCTTGATGGAATGCATGGGGATGTGCGACATGAACCATAGCGGATAAACCTCGGCCGCCCGCCAAGCGGGCTAAGAAACGGCTGTTGCGAATGGCGGCCGAATGTCCGCCCTCAGCTTTCCGAGGCTAATGCAGCCTCAAGCATGATGCTCCCCGCCGGTGCCGATACGCTCCAGCTCCCGCAGTACCGCCATGCTCGCTTGCTCCATTTCGTTGGCTTGGGCCAAAGCAGCGGCATGGTCGCCTTGTAAAAACAGCTCCACGGCCAGCTTCCCAGCCGCATGCACCTGCCGATGCGGATGCTCGATTTCTTTATAGCCCGGCAGCGTGGCGCAGCAGCTCCGGCCATCGCCTTCGTAATACCATTTACCCAGGCGGCAAGCGGTATGGCTGGCGAAATCGTCGGCGTGCTTTTCGGACAAACCCATTAATAC
>JAIOJO010000321.1 GCA_019911985.1 Sulfuricellaceae bacterium
TTCCGGGTCGGGGTTGGCCATGGCGAAAATAATCGGCTTGTCCGCCATGCTTTTGACCATTTCCGGCGTCACCAGGTTGGCGCCGGATACGCCGATGAACACGTCGGCGCCCCGCATCGCCTCGGCCAGGGTGCGCAAAGACGTGTCCTGGGCGAACTCGCGCTTGTGTTCGTTGAGGTCGGTACGGCCGCTGTGGATCGCGCCCTTGCTGTCCACCAGCAACATGTTTTCCTTTTTCGCGCCCATCGCGATCAACAAGCGCATTCCCGCCAGGCCGGCGGCGCCGGCGCCGAGACACACCAGCTTGGCGCTCTCCAGCCTTTTCCCTTGGATTTCCAGCGCGTTCAGCAAGCCGGCGCAGATGATGACCGCCGTGCCGTGCTGGTCGTCGTGGAATACCGGAATAGCGAGGCGTTCCTGCAAGGCTTTTTCGATTTCGAAGCAGTGCGGCGCGGCGATGTCTTCCAGGTTGATGCCGCCGAAGGTGGGGGAAATGTTCACCACCGTCTCGATGAAGGCCTCGACACTGGGCGCCTTGATTTCGATGTCGAACACGTCGATGCCGGCGAAGCGCTTGAACAGCACGCCCTTGCCTTCCATCACCGGCTTGCCGGCGAGCGCGCCGACGTTGCCCAGGCCCAGCACCGCCGTGCCGTCGGTAATCACCGCCACCAGGTTGCCCTTGTTGGTGTAGCGGTAGGCGGCTTCGCTATCCTTGGCGATTTCACGCACCGGCTCGGCTACGCCGGGGGTGTAGGCGAGCGACAGGTCGTGCGCGGTGGCGCAGGGCTTGGACGATTCCACCGAGAGTTTCCCCGGCTGGGGAAATTGGTGGTAATCGAGAGCTTGCTGGCGCTTATCCATGGATACTATCCTCTTCAACGGTTGTTAAAATGTGCCCCGGCTTCGGCTCGCCGCTGCGACGCCGTACCGTCCCGGCAGGTGCAAACAAAAAGGCAGCCTGGGCTGCCTTTTTTGCGATACACCACAGCGAAATTACTTTATGCCATATTTCTGGCGGAATTTCTCGACGCGACCGGCGGTATCGACCATCTTCTGCTTGCCGGTGTAGAACGGGTGGCACTCGGAGCAAACTTCTATGTTCAGGTCTTTGCCCATCGTGGATGCGGTTTTGAAGGTATTGCCGCAAGCGCACTTTACGTTGATCGGTGTGTATTCTGGATGAATTTCAGGTTTCATGATTGACCTCTAAAAAAACGGCGCGGCTTAAGGCGAGCCAGCAAACGCGCAATTATACTAAAAAAAACAAGAATGGCAAGCGGGGCAAGGTTTTCTAAAACGGCGGTTTAGCCGCGGCGCATCGAATCGAAGAAGTCGCCGTTGTTTTTCGTGGCCTTGATTTTGTCGAGCAGGAATTCCATCGCTTCTAGGTCGTCCATGGGGTAGAGCAATTTACGCAGCACCCAGATTTTCTGCAGGTTGTCGGCCTTGATCAGTAATTCTTCCTTGCGGGTGCCGGAGCGGTTGACGTTGATCGCCGGGTACAAACGCTTCTCCGCCATCTTGCGGTCCAAGTGGATTTCCATGTTGCCGGTGCCCTTGAATTCCTCGTAGAT